>VTTJ01000017.1 GCA_008364785.1 Bacillus sp. BGMRC 2118
GCCCATTGGTCAAGCGGTTAAGACACCGCCCTTTCACGGCGGTAACACGGGTTCGAATCCCGTATGGGTCATCTATGAAAAACACTGCATATTTGCAGTGTTTTTTTGTTGTTTATCGTAAGTTTTCCAGTTCACGATGTTCTTGTCTTCTCCAATCTTTACAATCATACTCTTGGATTCCAACACAGCCTTCAAAGGGTAACTTTCTTCACTTTTACTTTACAGTCATACCGTGTTCTTCCTTCATTCCTCAAACTTCAACATAAACTTCTTTCATTCTCTTTCTTTCGTCGTTCTTTTAAAAAACCTGTCATACGAAACTCTGTTCTACCTTATAAACTTCGAAGGGTTTTCCAGCACCAACCTTGAATAGTACTTTCATGAACAATAGCAAACGAACTTATACATCCAAGGGATATTCTGGTTAGGATGTTTTACTACACATTCTATCTTTTCTTAGTAAAACGTTTCCAATCCGTACGATGTTTTAGATGCGCTTAATGAGGTCCTAAGGTTCATTGTTGAATCTTAATATTTCGTCTATTTCCTTTCAGTCATGTAAGTATTTTTTTTAGCATATCTAATATAATTATTCAAAATCTCAAGTGCATGTTAGACGGATTATTTCTGTTTTTGTTTGTGTTTATTTATGAGTAAATAGAGAGCTGTTGAAGGGGGCGCATTGGTTAATGTTTAAGAGAAACTGTGTTGCGATGTTACTTGCGGGAGGGAAGGGAAGTCGATTACACTCTCTCACGAAGGATTTGGCGAAACCTGCTGTACCGTTTGGAGGAAAGTATCGGATTATTGATTTTTCCTTAAGTAACTGTACGAATTCTGGTATTGATACAGTCGGTGTGCTAACTCAATATCAGCCACTTGTGTTAAATTCCTATATTGGAATCGGAAGTACGTGGGATCTTGATCGAAAGAATGGAGGAGTGACAGTGTTACCTCCATATGTTGAATCTAATGATATGAAGTGGTATACGGGAACAGCAAGTGCGATTTATCAAAATATGAAATTCATCGAGCAATATAATCCGGAATATGTACTAATCCTTTCGGGTGATCACATTTATAAGATGGATTACGCAAAGATGTTATCTTATCACATTGAAAAGAATGCAGATGTGACCATATCAGTGATTGAAGTCCCTTGGGAGGAAGCTAGTCGCTTTGGCATAATGAATACAAATGCTGAATTAGAAGTGATGGATTTTGACGAAAAACCAGAAAAGCCCAAAAATAATCTAGCTTCTATGGGTATCTATATCTTCTCTTATTCGATTTTAAAGGAGTATTTAGAAATGGATAATCTTAATTCAGAATCAAGTCATGATTTTGGAAAAGATGTTATTCCAATGCTATTGAAGGAAAAGAAACGGTTACTGGCTTATCCCTATACAGGATATTGGAAAGACGTTGGTACAATTAATAGCTTATGGGAAGCCAATATGGATCTACTAGAAGAGAACCCAGAATTCAATTTATACGATCAATCTTGGCGAATTTATTCTGTCAACCCCAATCATCCCCCACAATTTATATCAAATGAGGCGTCTGTTACCTCATCATTAATTAATGAAGGATGCGTCATTTATGGTAAAGTGGATCATTCTGTATTATTTCAAGGGGTACAAATAGGAAAAGGGACAACGATTAAGGATTCTGTCATTATGCCGGATGCCATCATTGGGGAAGATGTTGTCATTGAAAAGGCAATTGTCCCATCTGGTATGAGAATTGAACATGGAGCGGTTATTCAAGCAAGGAAAGATTCAAATGAAGTGGTACTTGTAACAGAAGATAAACTCGTTACTAGATCAATAAACTAGAGAGAGAAATAGGGGGGAACAGTATGAATGATACAATGCTTGGGCTTATTGATGCATCTACAGTCAATGAATCACTTAAATCGTTAACCTTGAAGCGATCTTTATCAGCCATTCCATTTGGGGGGAGATACCGCTTAATTGATTTTGTATTATCTAATATGGTGAACTCGGGGATAACGAGTGTCGCAATTTTTCCTAAAAAACAATATCGTTCCTTGATGGACCACTTAGGCTCAGGAAAGCAATGGGATTTAAATCGCAAGCGTGACGGGCTATTTTTCTTTCCACCGGTTGATCATGAAAAGGTGGAAGAAGATGAGTTTGGCTCATTTTCACAAATGGAAGCGAACTTAGATTATTTTCACAGAAGTACACAAGAATACGTAGTCATCGCTAATTGTCAGGTTGTTGCTAATATTGACTTCCGTGATGTACTCCAGCGTCACAAAGAGTCAGGCGCGCATTTTACGTGTATTAGAAAAAATGGGCGTTCGCTAAATATGTATGTACTGAAGAAATCATTTCTGATGGAGCTTTTTAGTAAGCATAAAGAGTCTGGATATACTTACTTTTCTGATGTGCTCATGGATCGAGGATTAATGTATCAAATTAATGGGTATGAGTATGACGGTTATGTAGCCTATATCGATTCAATAGAATCATATTATTTTCATAGTCTTGAACTTCTCAATCACGAAGTATGGAAAAAGTTATTTCTACTTAATAAGCCTATTTATACAAAGGTAAAAGATGAACCACCAACTCGTTACATGAAAGGATCACTAGTAAAAAATTCAATCATCGCGAATGGATGTATGATTGAAGGACATGTGGAAAACAGCATCCTTTTCAGAGGTGTAAAGGTAGGGAAGGGTACAGTCATAAAAAATAGTATTGTCATGCAGAAAACTCAAATTGAGGATGACTGTGAGTTAGAGTATGTCATTTTAGACAAAGACGTAAAGATTCAATCTCGTGCTCTATTAAAAGGGACAGAAAATTCCCCATTAGTTTTTGAAAAGGGAACTGTGCAAGGAGCGTTGATGAATACGTGAATGTATTGTTTGCTGTATCTGAATGTGTCCCCTTTGTGAAAACAGGTGGACTTGCAGACGTTGCAGGTTCATTACCTCAGGAACTGAAGTCATTAGGTTGCAATATAGCGGTCATCATGCCAAAATACGGCACGATCTCATCTGTTTATAAGGATCGAATGAAGGGGATGGGGACGTATACGGTTTCAGTTGGATGGCGTGAGCAATTTGCAGGACTAGAATATATCGTGGAAGATGGAATTACGTATTACTTTATTGATAATGAATACTACTTTAATCGTGAGCATTTGTACGGTTATTACGATGATGGAGAGAGATTTTCCTATTTTTGTAGAGCGGTTCTCGAAGCATTGCCAATGGTAGATGGGAAAACGGATATTATTCATTGTCATGATTGGCATACAGGGATGATTCCGTTTCTATTGAAGGAGCAGTATCAGAAGTTTGATTCATTTTATCACAACATAAAATCTGTATTTACGATTCACAACCTGAAATTTCAAGGACTGTTTCCACGAGAAATCTTGCATGATTTATTAAATCTGGATGATTCCTATTTTACGATGGAAAAGGTAGAGTTTCATGGTGCCGTCAGTTTTATGAAGGCAGCTATTGTTTCATCAGATTATCTAACAACCGTAAGTCCAACATATTGTGATGAAATTCAAACACCATATTTGGGAGAACAACTTGATGGCTTACTACGGGCTTATAGAGAAAAGCTGAAAGGAATTGTAAATGGAATTGATGTTTCATTTTATAGTCCTGAAACAGATTCATATATTCCTTATACCTATAGTCTTGAAAACCCTGTACCAAAATTCCTAAATAAAAAAGAGCTGCAACGCACTTTTCAATTGGAAGAGAACGAGGATACCCCAATTATTACAATGATTAGTCGTCTGACGGAACAAAAGGGGCTAGATCTTGTTCAACATGTTTTTGATGAACTAATGAATGAAGACATCCAATTTATTGTGATTGGTACGGGTGAGGAAAGGCTTGAGCAGTTTTTTCTAGAAATGCAAACTCAATATCCTAATAAGGTGAGAGCATATATGGGGTTTAATGAAAAGCTAGCTCATCTAGCTTATGCTGGATCTGACTTGTTTTTAATGCCATCAAAATTCGAACCTTGTGGTTTAGGTCAATTAATAGCCATGAGATATGGTACGGTTCCGATTGTCCGCGAGACAGGTGGATTAAATGACACAGTTCATGCTTTTCATGAATTAGATGGGGAAGGAACTGGTTTCACTTTTTCAAATTATAATGCACATGACATGCTCTATACCATTAAACGTGCATTATCCTTTTATAAGGAGCAAGCGATATGGCCACATATTGTTCATAATGCAATGAGTCAGGACAATAGCTGGAAGCAATCAGCGTTTATATACCATCAAGTTTATTCCAAATTACACACACCTGTTAGGAGTGAAAGGGATGTTCTCAAGCAAGGAGCAGTTCAAACATAGATACTTACAGCGGCTTGAAGTGATGTATGGTAAACGATTTGAGGATACGACTGTCATGGAACAGTATCATGCCCTGGGGCAGTTAGTACGAGAAGCGATTAGCTCAAGGTGGATTGAGACTAATGAAAGGTATCGAACCTCAAAGCAGAAGCAAGTGTATTACTTATCCATAGAATTCTTACTAGGCAGGTTGTTGGGAAACAACTTGGTGAATCTTGGTGTGTACGGATTATGTGAGGAAGCACTGAGTGAGCTTGGAATTCATCTTTCGGAGCTCGAGCAATGCGAAATTGATGCAGGACTTGGAAATGGTGGGTTAGGAAGATTGGCAGCTTGCTTTTTGGATTCACTTGCTTCTTTAAACCTCCCAGGTCACGGGTGTGGAATTCGGTATAAGCATGGCTTATTTGATCAAAGAATTGTGAATGGCTACCAAGTTGAACTACCAGAACAATGGTTAAGGCACGGAAATGTATGGGAAGTAAAAAGAGCTGACAAAGCAGTGCAAGTCCGTTTTTGGGGTGAGATTGAAACACAAGAAGGTAACGGCAGATTATCCTTTAAGCATCGTAATGCCGAGACGATATTGGCTGTTCCCTATGATATGCCTGTAATTGGTTATGAAACCAACACTGTGAATACATTGAGACTTTGGAATGCCGAACCTGCTCCCTTCCCACCCAATCAAGATGCATTAGCATATAAGCGAGAAACAGAAGCCGTCTCTGAATTTTTATACCCTGATGATACGAATGATGAAGGTAAGATTCTACGATTGAAGCAGCAATATTTTCTCGTAGCAGCCAGCTTGCATAGTATTATACGTTCGTATAAAAAGCACCATGAAGAGATTAAGGAGCTTCACGAATATGTTGCCATTCATATAAATGATACACATCCAGTGTTAGCGATACCTGAACTGATGAGAATTTTAATGGATGAAGAGCAGTTGTCTTGGGATGATGCGTGGAGTGTTACGACGAAGACAATTTCCTATACCAATCATACGACTCTGTCTGAAGCGCTTGAAAAGTGGCCAGAGCATATTTTTAAACCACTTTTACCGAGAATTTATATGATTGTGAGAGAAGTGAATGAACGCTTTTGTCGTGAGCTGTGGGAGCTCTATCCAGGAGAGTGGGATCGTATAGAACGAATGGCTATTGTCTCACATGGATTAATTAGAATGGCTCATTTGGCCATAGTGGGGTCTCATTCTATTAATGGCGTTGCGAAGATTCATTCAGATATCTTGAAAATGAGAGAAATGAAGGACTTTTATGATGTATATCCTACACGTTTTAATAATAAGACAAATGGCATTACGCATAGAAGATGGCTATTAAAAGCTAATCCAGAGCTTTCCTCATTAGTTAGCGAACATATTGGGACAGATTGGATACGATCACCAATCGAGTTAAGAAGACTTGAGACATATGCGAATGATTCAGGCTTCCAGCAATCCTTGCAGGCAGTGAAGCAAAAGAGAAAAGAAATACTCGCGAATCGTATTAAAATGCAAACTGGACTGTCAGTAGATACCCACTCCATATTCGATGTTCAAGTAAAACGATTGCATGCATACAAAAGACAGTTGTTGAATGTTTTTCATATTATGTCTTTATATAATCGATTAAAGGAAGATTCGCGTTTTGAAATGGTTCCGCGTACATTTATTTTCGGAGCAAAAGCATCGCCAGGCTACCATTATGCTAAGAAAATAATCAAGCTCATTAATTGTGTAGCGGATAAAGTGAATCAGGACCCGAGAGTCAATCCGTATATGAAAGTCGTATTTTTAGAAAATTATCGTGTCTCGCTTGCTGAAGAGATTATTCCAGCAACAGATCTTAGTGAACAGATTTCAACAGCAAGTAAAGAAGCGTCCGGTACCGGTAATATGAAGTTTATGATGAATGGTGCGCTAACAATCGGCACATTAGATGGGGCAAATATAGAGATACTTGAAGAAGTAGGAGTGGATAATATATTCACCTTCGGGTTAACATCCGAGCAGGTTCTTCATTATCACCAAAAGGGAGGGTATACATCCCTTGATTACTACCATCATCATAAGTTTATCCAGAATGTCGTAGAGCAGCTCGTAAACGGCTTCTTTCCAAATGTGGGATCAGAATTTGAAATGATTTACGACTCACTTCTAGAACAAAATGATGAATACTTTGTGTTAAAAGATCTAGCTAGCTATTCTAATGCGCAGCAAGTAGTGGAGCGGGAATTTAGTGACAAAAGCAACTGGTATCGAAAGAGTATCATTAATATTGCAAAGTCAGGATATTTCTCTAGTGATCGTACAATCCAACAATACTCGGATGAAATTTGGGACTTATCAATTCGTTGACGATATTTTCTTTCTATGATATAGTGAAATTACTATCCGAGTAAGTTATATACAAAGTAAGAATGTCATACCTTCATGCAATATGTTTGGTGAGTTTTTACTTTCAAACATAAGTGCGTGAAGGTTTTTTTACATACATATTAGGCTTTTCTCGGCAAGTGAATTTTAAAGGTGCAAATGTACCGGCTTTAGGAGGCAAAACACATGCAAAACGGTAAAGTAAAATGGTTCAACAGTGAAAAAGGTTTCGGATTCATCGAAGTTGAAGGTGGAGACGACGTATTCGTACACTTCTCTGCAATTCAAGGAGAAGGATTCAAATCTTTAGAAGAAGGTCAAGAAGTTAGCTTCGAAATCGTAGAAGGTAACCGCGGACCACAAGCTGCTAACGTAACTAAGCTATAATTAGCATATAAAAAGCAGTCCTTTCAAGAGGACTGCTTTTTTCTTATTTTATCGATAGTTGTCTTTACCAGTTTCAGTGTAAGGTTCTTTTTCGCCCGGAGGTAGATCTCCGAAAATTGTCATCGTACCTTCTTCATCTAGAATGTCTTCATACTGCCGATGCTGATGAGTAGGATATACCGTAATATTTTTGCCTTCGATATCCGTACCAATAAAGTTTTCATAATCTTCCACATAGCCTATAGGATCATCAGATTCTATATATGCATCGTTATAGTGCTCAACTTCCATATCGATGTCTGATGGTGATTCAGATGTACCAAAACTTGCTACATCTTGCCAAGCATCTTCTGCATCATAGGCAGTACCTTCTGATTCATCAAACTCAAATTGTCCGAATGCTGGTTTAAGTACAGTCTCTTCAACAGGACGTTCATGAGACACCAGATGGTCAGGTGAGTGTTCTTTACAATAAAGAGCGGTTGGAAGAGCTTCGAGTCTTTCAACAGGTATTTCTACTCCACATTCTTTACATGTACCATACGTGCCGTTTTCAATGGCATGAAGTGCATCGTTGATATCTTTTAATTCCTTTTCTGTATGCTCGTTTAATGCAATGTCTTTTTCACGTTCATAAAGCTCTGTTGCGTCATCACCTGGGTGATTATCATAACTAGATAATTCCCCTGTTGCTTCATGAAACGCACCAAGTTCTAAATCATAATGACCAAATGTTTCGAATCGTTCTTTGATTGCCTTTTGGTCTTTTAATAGTTCGTTACGGAATTTTTCTAACTGGAGAGCAGACAGCATAACGTTTCCCTCCTTTTTCCTTTAATAAAGTAAATTTCTATCTTAGTATGTACTATAGATGTACAAACATATGTAGAAAAATGAGTTGTATATATATAGAAAAAACAGCCTACAAATGTAGACTGTTTTTTTAAATAATATATGAAAGTAGTAGTCCAATTGCTAATAAAAAACCAAAAATGGTATTTGTTTGTGCCGTTGCCTTCATGGCTGGCATCATCGTAATCGGAATGGTTTTACCAATGAAGCCTTTCGTTGCTTGCACTGGTTTTGGTAAGCTTAAAAATACTAATAAAGTCCAAGCTGATGCTGTACCAAAGAGAATTAAGGCAATGATCCATACGTAGGATACAACAAACATTGAGGCTAATACAATAACTGCATTTTTTCTTCCAACTAAAATTGCTAACGTTTTTCGGCCATTTTCTTTGTCTCCGTCTAAGTCACGAATGTTATTAGACAAAAGAATTGCACCAACTAGTATACCAATCGGAATAGATACTAATACACTTTCAGTTGTAACCGTTCCAGTTTGAATGTAGAAGGCAATTAAGATAATAATAATTCCCATAAATAAGCCTGCAACAATTTCTCCAAATGGAGTATAGGCAATTGGATATGGACCACCTGTATAAAAATAGGCTGCAGCCATACTAACAATCCCTATAAGGGCAAGCCACCAGCTTGTCTCCATACAAATGTAGACGCCAAGTAATGTCGCAATGCCGAACAAAATAAAAGCTAATGTAATAACTGTTTTTGGTTTCACACCATCTCTAACGATGGCACCACCAATACCTACAGAACCTTCGTGGTCTAATCCGCGTTTGAAGTCATAATACTCATTAATCATATTTGTTGCAATTTGAATAATTAAGCTTGCTAGCAACATCATAATAAATAATGGAATGTGTAAATTAGTGTACGGCAACGAAAGTGCAGTACCAATAAATACAGGTACAAATGCGGCAGTTAGTGTATGTGGTCTGGTTAATGTCCACCATACGCGCCAATTATGTTTTGTAGGTGAAGAACTAGTTTTCGCATTTAATTGCGTTTGCATAATTGAATTCACCTCGTTTAGTTAGTTATAACACGGTTTAGTATAGGAGAAGTAGGACTAAGTGTCAACGAATTAATAAAGGAATAACCTACACAGTTTAACAGTATATGAAACGTTTTCCTTTCGTGTTTTGGGCAAAAACTATACAATATAATAGGATTAATCTTGATTTCAATATATTTGACAGTGAAAACTTATAAGGTGTATTTTTATATAGTTAAGGGTTTATGATTTTATATAGCTTGTATGCTTATTTTTATTATACATGAAGGCTCTCTTCTAAGCTTTGTTGCTTTAGGGAAATTTTTATTGAAGTGCAATCAGTTTTTGAAGAAAATTGAGATTGGATTAGGAAAGAGCAACTGAAGTATCTAAATACAATAAAGCAACAATCTATACAAAAAACAGCCTACATGAATGTTCGTAACGATAGAGGTTTTTTAGGGGGATTTTTAAAATGGCAACCATTCAGAAACGTTCAATATATGACAACATTGTGGATGGAATTAAACGGGCAAAGGATATGGCTACGTCAATTCTAGTCAGTTTAACGACAGAAGTAAATGACATAGATCCCCTATTATTTTATATAGCAGGCAGAGAACTGTTCACGGGAGAAAATACATATTGGAAAGAACCTATAAATGGAGAGACCATTGTTGGTGTTGGGGTGTTACAAACGATCAGCTCGAATGTGAACTCTAATAGAAGATACCAGGATATACAAAAGCAATGGAATGAAGTAGTAAAGACAATGATTGATACGAAATCATCTGAAAATGTGAATGCGCGTGGCCCATTACTATTCGGTGGATTTTCTTTCGATCCTCTCAAACACAAAACAGAGTTATGGAATGACTACCCTTCTGCTCAGTTTTATTTATCGAAATATATGCTACATCAAGCAGGGAATCAGATGTTCCTTACGTCTAATCTATTTGTTGATGGAGAGAATCAGGTCGAATCCGTCATTGTACAACTAGAGCGTGATAGAAAGCAGTTATTTGAAGTAATGGATAAATTGAAAAGGGATTCATATCAACAGCCTATCTATAGAGAACGAGAGATTGAAGTGGATAAATGGCTCCAATCTGTAGAGACCGTCGTTTGTCATATAAATGAAGGGAAACTTGAGAAGGCTGTACTAGCTAGAGAACTAAAACTTGAATCAGATGATGCTTTTTCTATACAGACTATTGTAGAGAATTTACTACAAAAGCAGCCAACAAGCTATATTTTTGCGATTGATAGTGGAGATTCTACATTTATTGGAGCAACGCCAGAGAGACTGATAAAAAAAGAGCATAAAGAGGTTCTTTCTACTTGTTTAGCTGGTTCCATAAAAAGAGGTGTAACGGAGGTAGAGGATCTTCAATTAGCTAACGAGTTATTAGAGGATCCAAAAAATTTAGCCGAGCATGAGTTTGTAGTAGACATGATTACAAATGAAATGAAAGCAGTTTGTCATACCATTACGAAACCGGACAAGCCTTCAATATTCAAGGCAAGAGACATTCAGCATTTATACACGCCGATTGTTGGTGAAGTGAAGGACCAAGTTGATCTTTTAGAAATTGTAGAACGGCTGCATCCTACACCGGCTTTGGGTGGATTTCCAAAGGCGCGAGCACTAGAAGAAATACGGATTCATGAACAATTAGATCGTGGCTGGTATGCTGGTCCCATAGGTTGGTTGGACCATAATGGAGATGGAGAATTTGCTGTTGCTATACGCTCTGCATTGTTTAAACAGCATGAGGCATCCTTATTTGCCGGTTGTGGTATTGTCGCAAAGTCTGAACCGAGTAAAGAATATGAAGAAACGATGATTAAGTTTAAGCCAATGCTTAATGCTATTGGAGGCAAATTAAATGGACGGTAATTATGCGTTAACGGAATATTTGGCAACATTTATAGACGAACTGGTAGCAACAGGAGTGAAACATGCTGTTATTAGCCCAGGGTCAAGGTCGACACCTTTGGCCCTTTTAATGGCGGAACATCCAACATTACAGACATGGATCAACATTGATGAGCGATCAGCTGGATTTTTTGCACTTGGAATTGCAAAGTCTCTGAAAGAACCTGTTGCATTATTATGTACCTCTGGGACAGCAGCTGCTAATTATTTTCCAGCCATCGTCGAAGCGACTTACTCAAGAGTTCCACTTGTTGTATTAACAGCAGACCGACCTCATGAGTTACGCGAGGTAGGTGCACCTCAAGCGATTAATCAACTTGATATGTATGGAAGCTATAGCAAATGGTTTGTAGAGATGGCCATACCGGAAAATACACCATCTCTTCTGAACTATGCGAAAACTGTTGCAGCCCGGGCAGTCGCAACTTCAATGGCTTCTCCTGCTGGAATTGTGCATGTGAATTTTCCATTACGTGAACCACTCGTTCCGAATTTCGACCATGTAGTGTGGAATCATGATGATACATCGAAAAAGGTGATCACGAAGAGGATAGAAAAGTTATCTGAATCTGTGACTGCTCTTATGAAAGAGGTAAGTGAATACGAGAAGGGGATTATAGTATGTGGTCCTCATGATCAAGAAGGATTTCCAAAAGCAGTAACGGAGCTAGCCAGTATATTAGGATATCCTATTCTTGCTGATCCACTGTCACAGGTAAGAAGCGGGGACCATTCAAAAGAACATGTCGTCGAGTGTTACGATGCCATTCTTAGAAGTAGTGAGGCATTTAACGCGTTAAAGCCTGATGTCGTAATTCGTCTGGGAGCTATGCCTGTATCAAAAGTTCTTACCCAATTAATCTCGACTTCAGATGCTCGTTATCATATTGTTGTAGATGAAGATTTAGGATTTAGAGACCCGACACTGAAGGCTACTCATTTTTTACAACATGATGAAGTTATTTTTTGCAAGGAAGTTGCCGCTGGGGTAGGAAGTAACCGTGAAGAAAAAGGATACTTGCATGAATGGTTAAAGGCAAATGAATTAGCGAGAAAGATCTTGCAATCTCACGTATCGGATTTTAATTTTGAAGGAGACGTAGTTAGACGATTATCTTCCACATTGAAGCCTTCTATGAGCTTATTTATCGGCAACAGTATGCCAGTGCGTGATATTGATTCGTTTTACTTTACTGATGATAAACATATCCGAATTCTTGCCAATCGTGGAGCAAACGGAATTGATGGAATTATCTCAACAGCACTTGGAGCAAGCGTGGAAGGAAAGAGACTTGTATTACTAGTTGGTGATATTACGTTTTATCATGATTTAAATGGACTACTAGCTAGTAAGCTGCATAATCTTCCAATCACGATTGTTGTGGTGAATAATAATGGTGGGGGAATTTTCTCATTCTTGCCTCAGGCAAAGGAAGAAAAGCACTTTGAATTATTATTTGGGACACCGATGGATCTTGATTTTGAAAAGGTTGTAACGATGTATGGCGGCCATTTTAAACGAGTTCAATCATGGTCAGAATATGAGGATGAATTAATTCAAAGCTATGAGTCAGAACAATTAACGGTTATCGAAGTTCAAACTGCCAGCAGAGAAGAAAATGTGAAACTACATAGAAATCTTTGGAATGAAGTAACAGATGAGCTGAAAAAATTGTTTTAAGGGATAGAGAAGATGAAGAGGAATATAAATGGCGTAACATATTCATTTAAAATGGATGGTACTGGTCCAGCTGTATTGTTACTTCACGGATTTACAGGCTGTAAGGAAAACTGGGACAGCGTCCAAGCAATGTTATCATCACACTATCAAGTCATAACGGTTGACTTAATCGGGCATGGTAAAACAGACTCCCCAACGGAATTAGACAGATATAACATAGAGTCGGTATGCCATGATATAAAAAAACTACTGGAAGAGCTTAATCTCACAAAGGTGCACCTACTTGGGTATTCTATGGGAGGCAGGGTAGCACTTGCGTTTACTTGCATATACCCAGAGATTGTCCAATCATTAGTATTAGAAAGTAGTTCACCAGGATTACAGGATGAGGTGGATCGAGAAAAACGCTTCTTCGCCGATGAAAAGCTAGCTGCCAAAATCGAAGAAGAGGGGCTCGAAGCGTTCATTGATTTTTGGGAAGAGATCCCACTCTTTGAGACGCAACGAAAACTATCACTTAAGAAGCAGTTGTCGATTCGTTCACAGCGTCTGCAGAACAACCCAATTGGACTTGCGAACAGTTTACGCGGTATGGGTACGGGAAGACAGCCGTCCTACTGGGGGAATTTGGAGAGTCTTGATATTCCAGTATTACTTCTTTGTGGTGAATTGGATGAAAAATTTTGTTTCACTGCAGAAAACATGAACAAATTGCTACAAAATGCTACAATTAATAAGGTAATGGCTGCTGGCCATGCAATTCATGTGGAACAACCACGAATTTTTGGTAAAATAGTGTTGGAGCATATCCAACAAAATACATAAGGAGGTAGAACAATGACAGTTGAATGGGTTGCTGAAAGAAAATATGAAGATATCCTATATGAAACATACAAAGGTATTGCAAAAATTACCATTAACCGTCCAGAAGTAAGAAATGCTTTCCGTCCTAAAACAGTGATGGAGTTAATTGATGCATTTGCTTACGCGAGAGATGATTCAAATGTTGGGGTAATCGTATTAGCAGGTGCCGGGGACGACGCATTTTGCTCAGGTGGAGACCAACGAGTAAGAGGACATGGTGGATATGTTGGGGAAGACGAAATTCCACGTTTAAACGTTCTTGATCTTCAACGTTTAATCCGTGTGATTCCTAAGCCGGTTATTGCAATGGTTTCAGGCTATGCAATTGGTGGAGGACATGTATTACACGTAGTATGTGATTTAACAATCGCTGCAGACAATGCTATTTTTGGACAAACTGGTCCTAAGGTTGGTAGCTTTGATGCTGGTTACGGCTCTGGCTATTTAGCTCGTATTATCGGTCATAAGAAAGCTAGAGAAATCTGGTTCCTATGCCGTCAGTACAATGCGCAAGAAGCATTAGACATGGGCTTAGTTAACACAGTTGTACCACTAGATCAATTAGAAGCAGAAACAATCAAATGGTGTGAAGAAATGCTAGAAAAGAGCCCAACAGCTCTACGCTTTATTAAAGCAGCAATGAATGCTGACACAGACGGCCTAGCTGGACTTCAACAATTTGCGGGTGACGCTACCCTTCTTTACTACACAACAGAAGAAGCAAAAGAAGGTCGTGACGCATTCAAAGAGAAACGTCAACCTGACTTCGGTCAATTCCCACGTTTCCCTTGATCAAATGAAGAACGTAAGCTTGATGGACTTTCCATCAAGCTTTTTTATATAGTACACTTGATATAACAACAAATAAGGCTGTTTTCGCATAGATTGTTGTTTGAGCACTAAGATGTTCGGAAGATAGCAGCAATGTTACGGAAAGAGCCGTTAATAAAGAGGGATCACAATGAGTATTCAGCATACACCAAATTGGCTCATGCAACGCGCATATTTGACACCAAATCGAGTTGCCCTGCAAATGGAGAGCCGAGAACTGACATTTAAAGAATTACACGAAAATGTGTTACTCACTACGAGAAGGTTTCGTCAACTAGGAATAAAACAAGGGATGAGAGTTGCGATATTAGCTTCTAACAGCATTGAAATGGTTGAACTATTACATGCTTGTAAGTACTTAGGTGTCGTGACCATATTATTAAATATAAGATTAACATCACATGAGCTTGTATGGCAGATTGAAGATGCGGATGCAGATTTTGTAGTGGCTGACGATCGCTTTAATCATCTCGTTCAAGATTCCATGGCAAAAGTCATCAAAATAAGTACATTACAACATACTCAGCCAAGTGAAGAGGACCTAGCCATTCAAACCGAATTTAATTTAGACAATACAGATACCATCATGTATACCTCTGGAACAACAGGTTCACCAAAGGGAGTCCTGCATACGTATGGAAATCATTACAATAGTGCGGTGGGCTCAGCTTTAAATTTGGGACTATATCATCAAGATGTATGGTTAGCGTGTGTTCCTTTCTTTCATGTGAGTGGATTATCCATATTAATGAAGAGTGTGATATATGGTATGAAGGTCATCATTCATGAAGGATTTGATGCGAAGGCAATCAATCGCTCCATCCAAACAGAGCATGTTACGATGATTTCATTAGTAAGTACGATGCTAAGGCATGTGATAAGTGATCTACAAGAATCTAATCAATCATATCCTGACACATTTAGGTGCGTGCTGTTGGGCGGGGGGCCTGCACCGAAGCCACTATTAGAACAAAGTAAAGAATTGGGTATTCCGGTATATCAAACGTACGGAATGACAGAGACCGCTTCACAAATTGTGACGCTAGCACCTGAATATAGCATCTCGAAACTTGGTTCTGCAGGTAAGCCCCTTTTTCATTCACAAGTGAAGATTATGAATGAAGGAGTTGATCAAGCCGCTCTTCAACCTGGAGAAATCACGGTAAAAGGCCCTACTGTTACAGCAGGCTATTACAAGCGAGACGAAGCAACGAAAGCTTCTATTCAAAATGGGTGGCTAGCAACTGGTGATATCGGCTATGTAGATGAAGACGGCTTTTTATTTGTCTTAGACAGAAGAAAAGATTTAATTATCTCTGGCGGGGAAAATATCTATCCAGCTGAAATTGAAAGTGTCTTACTGTCTCATCCCTCCATTCAGGAAGCCGGGGTTGTGGGCAAAGAGGATGAAAAATGGGGACAAGTCCCTGTAGCCTTTATTGTAGCATCAGATATAACAGAAGCAGAAGTGAAGGATTATTGTGTAGAGCGACTAGCCAAGTATAAAGTTCCAGCAGAGGTACATTTTCTAACAGAGCTCCCAAGAAATGCAACAAATAAGCTGCAGCGACATAAGCTTCAGCACTATATAAGGTGATCAAATGAAGATAAAGAGTGTAACCATTTATCAAGTAAAGCTTCAGCTTATTGCACCGTTTGCAGCTAGCTATGGGGAAATGTCAGATCGAGAAGCACTCATTATAGAAGTGATGGATGAAAGTGGTCGATCAGGCTGGGGAGAGTGTGTAGCATTTTCATTGCCATGGTATACAGAGGAAACTGTCAAAACAGCCTATCACATGTTAGAGGATTTTCTGATACCACTTCTAAAGAGCAAGAACTTTGCACATCCATCGGAGTTCGTGAATGAAATGAATATTTATAAACGAAATAATATGGCAAAGGCATCGATAGAAGGAGCGCTTTGGGATTTATACGGTAAGCAGCAGGGCAAATCATTGTCTGAACTATGGGGTGGAACGAGAATGGAAATTGAAGCGGGAGTTGTTGTTGGTTTAGGGGCGATAGAAGAGATGTCCAGTAAAATTGAACAACACCTTGAGGAAGGATATAAACGCTTCAAAGTGAAAATTAAGCCAGGTTCTGATTATCAATTACTCAAACAGTTGAGAGAGAGGTTTCCTTCTTTACCACTTATGGCTGATGCAAATTCAGCTTATACGCTACAAGATCTAGACATGCTAAAAGCATTGGATGAGTTTCATTTAATGATGATTGAACAACCACTAGGATCGGATGATATGATTGATCATGCCGAATTACAACGTACGGTGAAAACTCCAATTTGTCTAGATGAGAGCATAATTTCAAGTGAGGACGCGAGGAAAGCAATTCAATTGGGTAGTACGAAAGTGATCAATATAAAAATGGGACGTGTCGGTGGAGCGCTTGAGGCCATAAAGATCCATGATATATGCAGGGAAGCAGAGGTGCCGGTATGGTGTGGAGGAATGCTCGAAACGGGAATATCAAGAGCACATAATATAGCACTAGCCAGCTTACCGCAATTTACTATCCCGGGAGATATCTCTGCCTCCTCACGCTATTGGAAAAAGGATATTATTCAGCCCGAAGTAAAGGTCATCAATGGGAAAATAAAGGTACCTTCAACACCTGGACTTGGTGTTGAAGTGGATACAGAACAATTACGGTTTTATACGGTACATAAAAAAGCATACGAGTTCACAAAGTGAATTTCGTATGCTTTTTCTTATGCTGAATAGAGCTCTTGCAATTTATGTAAATTTTCCTTATGTCTAGAAAGACCGATACAAATATTATTAGGGGTAAAGGAAACTGCCGAGTTATCAGAGAAAACTAGCTTCACATTTGTTTTCATAAGTCCCTTTTTAATGGTAATGTCTTTCACATCATTGATATCGATAGCTGCAATATTATCTGTAAGTTTTCCCGTTACACCATCCATTTCACATAAAATAATGCGTTTATTTGTAAAACAAACGATTAAGTGCTTATTCAATAACGGTGCCATGGTTTGATATAAAAGATAATCAGTCAGTGGAGCAAATTTCATATTATAAAAGTAATAGCCGTATGTTTCATCTGGTTCTAAAAATGTGTTAAAAAAATCATCAAAATATGAATTTCGATTATACATCGTTTCTCCCACCTTTCTTATTTAGCATAAGAAGGGAAATGATGACTGTCAATTCCTATTTCCAAAATTAGTAAGATTGAACTATGTGCTACGAGATATTTTAGTAGCAAAGAGAATATTGATTAAAGTTAAATGGATACAAAGAAAACATTGACATTCCTTTCATCCTGTTTTTCTACTATTGACAAGGTATATGACTATACAGAGTAAATAATTCAGGATATACCTGTGAGTAAGGCAACCTTAAAAACTACTAATATACGGTAAAACTTGTTAAGATAGATTGTAAAGGGGGTGCATACAGATGGAGAATCATAATAGAGTATCTGGTACTTCTAAGACTCATGCAAAGCCTAGTATTGGAAAGGCGATACTTTGCATGGGGCGAATTCATTCTATTTATCGCTAAGTAAGCTTTTTCTAATATATTGGCTTTGCACCTTATTTTTCTAGATTATGAGATAAGGAGCGAGCGAAATTGAAATATATGAATGCAACGAAAGTGTTACCCAAAACGTTACTTATAGAAATACAAAAGTATGTCCAAGGAGAAACCCTCTACATCCCGAAACCAGAGAAAGACTATCAAAAATGGGGGACTTCAAGTGGGGGCAGACAATTACTCGATCAGCGGAATAAAGATATTAGAAATTCGTTTATGAATGGAAGTACGATTAACCAATTAGCAAATGAATATTACTTATCTGTTGAAACGATAAAAAAAATTGTGTATTCACATAAGAAGTAAGCACTGATAAAAATCAGTGCTTCAGATTGTAGACGAAGACAACTCGAAAGGGATCTCGAGTTGTCTTTTTTGATATGTATGTATTATTTGATTGTTTCCAGAACACTCCTAGGATTGTTTTTATGTCATTTATTGGCTTTTCCATGTTCAGATTTACATCTTCTTTAAGAGTATGATTGAAAAAATCAATTGCCACATCAAGTTTATGGTCAAGATTAATAGCTAAAACAATTTCGTCTAAAGTAAGCAATCATTTCGATTTTTCTCTTGTATAGAATTATGTTTTGTCAGCATACTGTCACCTCAAATGTTATTCACTTTTTATTTTAAAAGTAAAATGGTTTATAACAGATTGTAGCGTAATGGCACTCGACTCCTGCGGGAGGCAGTGGGACAGGTGAGACCCCGCAGGCGGAACATCGAGGAGGCTCGCCGCCCACCCCGCGGAGCGAGTGCCATGGAGCGGAAATCACCTTGTCTTACAGAAAACCTCATAGAAATGGAAAAAGGACTCCGGACAACTAGCAATAATCGAGTTTGTCTACAGTCTGAAGCACTAATAAAAATCAGTGCTTTTTTATTTAGGGCTTTTTTATTTGATGCTTTATGTCAAAAACAGTTCTAAATCAACTTCTCCATTTTGACACCTTGTTAATTCGAGTAAAATAAAACTATAGGTGTAATGAAGGAGTGTTTGAACATGACAGATAAATTCATAAAGAATGAACAGATAAATTTTATAAGAAATCAAATTAACTTAATAAAAGACAGTACAAGTAAGAATGTACCACATGCAGTGTTGAAAGCTGTAAAAGACATGGCTAATGCCAAAATTTTATCGTTAATTCCACATGGTACATCCGAGCAACAGAATGTGTTGGACATCGCTCAATTGAAAACTGACGATGAATATCATCAATATATGAATCACCTAATGGAATTTGTTATACCGTTTCCTCAGATTTCTAATACGCATCTAAAAAAGTTGTTTCCGAAAAATAAAAAACTAAAGCTGCCTGACTTATCAAAGATAGACAGAAGTCAGTTAACTTATTTTAGCTGGCTGGATGTAAGCTCTAATAAAAGAATAATTATGTATGAATTGGAAGGTGAATTAGTCGGAATTGAGAGTAAGGATACACCAACCAGTAAAAAGAATATTTGTTCCTTTTGCGATGGCTACGGAGAAGTTACGTATTTCTCAACAATTGTAAAAGAAAAGAAATCCAAAAATCCTGATTATTATAAATCAAGGGGTAACTACATTTGTACGGACAGTTCCCTTTGTAATAAGAGAATTACAAGTGTAGATTATTTAACATCTTACTTAAAGGACGTATTAGCACGATAAGTATAAAGTTAGAGAAGTATCAACATAAGCGTATATGAAAAAATCCCCCACGATGTATATGGGGGATTCATATTTATACGGTGACAGGCTTGTGTTCCTCTTTCTTCTCTTTAGGTTGAGTTTTCATTTGTTTTTTAATAAATGGTACTACCCAACGATCAAGTCCGTATTTTCCTGCATTATAACCAGCAAACATAATGATGAATCCCATTAGTACGTCTGTTGGATTGTGAGATACTGTACCAGCAAGCATGAAGGCGAAGTTCATGACGATCCCGAAGAAGGCAGCTGCTGTTGTAAAACATCCAAGTAATAAACCTAATCCAACTAAAAATTCACCTAGCGGAACGATAAAGTTAAAAAGCTCCACGTTTGGTAAAGCAAAATTCTCTAGAAAAGTTACATACCAACCATACACAACTCCATCTGGACCAGCCACAGGATTTGCAATAGCTCCTTTTAAGAATCCACTTGCGTCAAATCCCCCACCTGTAAGTTTCCCCCAGCCTGCAGTCATCCAAGTAAATCCAAAATATATACGTAAAACTGTTAATAATATAGCACTGATTTTATGATTTCTTAAGAAGTTTACGACCATGATAGTTTCCTCCTATGTCCCTGTTTAGGGATTGTTTTTTTTTGTGAAGTAGTTCACGTCTATTTTGAAAGCTATGCATATGCCTTACACTTTTTATTATACTTACATTTTTTATAGACGCTGTGACATGTGTCACACTTCGGGAGAAAATTAAACTACAATCATTAGTTTAACTAAAAGTGAGTCATGTTCGAATCTCTCCTTATTAAACTTATATAAGAAGCCATACTAATTAATACAAATTCACAAGTAACGGCAAAACATAGGAGAAGAGAAAAATGAGAGTTATGGAAGTATTAATGGAGGAACCGCTGTTATTGTTATTTTTGATTCTCTTTCTAGGCTCATGGCTCGGTCAACTAAAGGTCAAAGGTCTGAGTCTTGGTTCAGCAGGTATCCTTCTATTTGCAATGGTATTTGGCCATTTTGGTTTTCAGGTTCCTTCTATTGTTCAAAATTTCGGACTAAGCTTGTTCATTGTGTCAGTTGGACTTCAAGCTGGCCCGCGTTTTTTTAGAATGATTCGTACGAGTGGGATGATATTTGGGATCATTAGTATTTTCATTGTTCTCATTGCAGCGATTACAACAGTCATTGTTTCAAAGATTTTTAACCTGCCAGAGGCATTGAGTATAGGTATCATGACGGGAGCGTTAACAAGTACTCCTGGTCTTGCAGCAGCCCTGCAAGCCACGAATGATCCAATCGCATCAGTTGGCTATGGGATTGCTTATCCCTTTGGGGTGATTGCAGTGGTTCTGTTTGTTCAGTTACTACCACGAGTATTAAGAGTGGATGTATATCAGGATTTACAACAGAAAACAAATCCAGTTAAAAATGAAGAATCACCAGATATGATTACCATTGAAGTGACGAACACAGCTATTAACAAGAAAACTCTACAGGAATTAAGACTTCATAAAAACTTCTCCGTTGTGATTAGTCGTGTTATCCGTGGACAACGCAGTATCATTGCATTAAGTGATACAGTACTTCTTGAAGGTGATCGCCTCGTCACCGTGGGTACGAGAACAGAACTAGATAGATTTTGTAAATATGCAGGGAAGGAAGTGCCAACTACCCTGCAAAATGTAGATCATATAAAGCTCCGTAAAATTGTGGTAGATTCATATGACATCATCGGGAAAACCATGAAGGAGTTGAATCTTAGAAGAGATTATGGAGTAACCGTAACGCGAATTGAACGTAGCGGAATTGAGTATAGCCAAAATGGAAAAATGCGCCTTGAACGTGGAGATGTTTTAACCATCGTAAGTAGTGAAGATCGTTTAAATGATGTAGAGAAGCTATTTGCAAGGAGAAAATTGATGGTGACAAATGTTCATATTTTCTCATTGAGTATCATTTTGTTAATAGGTATTTTACTCGGTATGGTACCAATCCATCTACCTGGCTTAGGCACCATAACATTAGGTGTTGCGGGTGGTCCATTATTTGTTGCCTTAATCATTGGGCACTTTGGCAAAGTAGGACCAATAAAGGCGAGATACTTTCAGCCATCCAATCAAGTAATTGGAGATATTGGTCTTTCATTATTTCTAGCAGGAGCAGGCACAACTGCTGGACAAGAAATTGTGCATGTTATTCAGACAGAGGGTATGCAGTTAGTTTTGGCTGGCGCACTTATTACTATTGTACCTACTATTTCAGGATATCTTATTGCGAGAAAACTTTTTCATCTAAGTATGATTCATTCACTTGGTGCCCTTTGTGGTGGTATGACTAGCACACCTGGTTTAGGAGCCGTTAATCAATTGATTGAGTCAGAAGACCCAGCAATCGCATATGCCGCAGCCTATCCGTTTGCCTTGATTTTAGTAGCTATTATATCTCAGTTATTACTCTTTTTCTTATAGCAGGAGGATCTTGGTAGTAATTGATGCAGCCAAATTAAACATCGTAGTAGAAGGTAGTAAAAGAAGGATTTATTTTCCTTATGCAGAATACAGTAATTAGCCTTTCTTCAAGTGGGAAGTAAGGCTTTTTGTGTTCAAAACTTTACGTGTAAGATACTTGTAATCTATTATAAAGTCTTGCATTGCATAGTATGACAAACAAAAAAACAAACATTAAAGGACTGAGTCAATTTATGAATATTAGAAAACCTAATGATACTGAACTAAAAGACATACTTTCTCTTTCACCACAAGCAGTGTTTGATGGCACATTAGGTGAAGTCAAACCGTCGAAAGAAAAAATTGACCAACTAATTAAGCCACTTTTAGAAAAAGGAAGTTACTATTTAATCGCAACAGATAACGATAAATTAATGGGGTGGATTTTAATAGGGGCTAGCAGAGACCCATTTACTGATAGGAAGAATGGGTTTATTTACGAACTTTTTGTAATAGAAGAATTTAGAGGGAATGGAATATCAAACCTGTTAATGGCAGCGGGGATTGACCATTTAAAACAAGCTGGGTATTCAGAGATCCGTCTTAGTGCATATGCAGGAAATTCAGCAATTAAACTGTATGAGAAATTAGGATTTAACATTAGGACAATATCGATGAGTTTGAAGGTATAACACGTAGAGAAGGTTTGAGATGAAAAACCTTCTATTCTTTTCTCTGCTTCAAATATTTCCCATACTTTTAATAAATTCATATAGACAATATATTGAGATGAAGAACATTACTATTATTTCACGACATAAATAAAAATATAGGGAGGTATGGTTATGTGGTTAATAATAGGCGTTATTGCAATAGTAGTTACTTTTGTAAATCTTTATATGTATACAGCAGGAAAGGATTACAAGCTTGCTATGGCACTGGGATTATCATTTACAGCATTAACACTTTGTGCTGAATACAGTCTTGTTTCCGACTGGGTAGAAGTGGCAGATTGGGCAGCTTTAGAGGATGTTGTACCTGGTATGGAAAGGGCATTATGGTTTTTGACAATTGTATCTATCTTATTAAATATAGCACCTATACTTCTAGAACGAAGAGGTAAGAAAAAGTGACTTCTTGTCACGTCGTTCATATCATTTGCAAGTAAATGTAAAGCCTTTAGGTATACTAGTGGGTGCTTTTATTCATGTATTAATAAGGCAAATTATAAAGGAATGTATGGAGATATTATTTTGCCAACACAATAAATTACACAATCTAGTCATGTCGAAGTACGTAATTTAAGAGCGAGAAATATTAGCTAGTTTTATACATAAAGTCTTGTTACTAAAAAAATCAAATGTTTTTTAGATTAATATAAAAGAATAACCATGAATAAGGAGAACGATTCATATGTCAATTACTATACAGCAAGTTCAAGAAAAGGATAAAGATGTCTTATATAACCTTTATTCTTTATATCTTCATGATCTATCGAGATATACAAATAGCTTAGAAATTAAGAAGGACGGTTCTTTTGAATTGGATGTGTTTGCTTCCATTTGGGAAACTGATGGCCTTTCTCCTTATTTCCTTTATAGTGGAGACTCACTAATTGGATTTATCCTACTAGTGGAGCGTCCCTTCTTGGAAAAGGAGTATGATTACAGTATTAATGACATTTTTATATTGAATAAATACAGAGGTAAGGGCTTTGCTCTTCAAGCGATTGACATGATCTTTCAACAAAAAAAAGGAAGATACTTTATTATTGAGCTTGTATCGAATGTACCTGCAGTACACTTTTGGAAGATTGTTTACGATAATCTAAAAATTACTTTCGAAGAAATCGAGCAGATAATTGATGAAGATCCTGTTTTAATTCAAACCTTTCAAATCCAATAGTTTGAAAAAAGGGAAATGGATAGCATTTAAAGAACCTTACTAGTCTGTCGAGTAAGGTTAGGTTAATTGATCTTAGAAGACTTAGAAGAATTAAAGCTACATTTCGCCTAATGTATTATCAAAAAAAGAATTAGTTTTATCTTAGTAGAGGTGAACAGAAGGAATATATGAGAAGAATTTTACTTGCTTTAATCTGTTTCTCAGGTGGTTATATGCTGTGCCATATATTATTTAATTTGAATTTAAATACGCCACTAATTATGTTTAATATAAATACTAACGTCACCTTGAGTTTATTGACTAGAATTATCAAATTACTTTTTTGGGTGAGTTTGCTGATTTATATTCTTACATATAAAAAGAGAGTATGAAATATTATACATAATCTTACTATCATGCTGATTTGAAGTGGGTTTTCTTATACATCTTATTTTGGTAAAGGGGAAGGATTGGTAAAGTAGGACTCTTTAAGAATAAGAAAAACCTTCCTAATTTAGAAGGCTTAATAGATACGGATGGTTTCATAAATATCTACATCAAAATGAACCTTAGTGTGTTTGGATTCAATACGCTCGAATTCTTCATTATCAATTAATGTTTTTTGATCTGCAAGCCACCAGTTTTTAAATTCGTTAAAAATAAGTGTTAGCATAGTGATTCCTCCATCATGAGTAATCTAAAGCACAACTTAATTTTATAAGAAATTCTTTAAGGATGAATGAATTCTATGTAAAAAAATATAAACTTTGACCGTGAGTATATTCTGCTTTTTCCAATGTTGAAAATCAACATAACGGTCATAACAAATATTATAAAGCAAAGTATTTTGCAGAAAATTTGAGGAATAACACGAAGTTGGATATGTATAATTAATTACTTGAAAAAGGAAAAAATGTATAGACGGGATATTTAAGTAACGGTTGTATTGATCAAACCTAGGATTAGGATTAGTACCCTTTTTGATGAATTTTCATAATCAAGTAAAGGGTGAGAATAGTTAAACAAGGTGGGAAAACTGAATAAAAGGAGTCTGTTTTTATGGAGAGGACAATAACATATTTAACAAATCCCCCGAAAGATTTCGGGCAATTATTGACCTTATATGAGTCTTTAGGATGGAATACACTTCATCTTACAGTCGATGAATTAGAACAAATGTGCAATCAAAGTTGGTACGCCTTCTATGCTTATGATAATCAACAGTTAGTAGGTATGGGGCGTGTTATTTCAGATGGAGTGATCACTGGTATAATTTGTGGTGTATGTGTACTACCAAGCTATCAGTCTGTGGGAATTGGTAAGCAAATCGTGAATCGGTTAATTGCCCATTGTGAGCAGAATAAGGTAATTCCTCAACTAATGTGTGAAGAACGTTTGGCACCTTATTATAATACATTTGGGTTTCAAAAATTCTCCATTGGTATGTCAAAGCAAATACAACGATAAATAACAGGATTGCGGTTTAATTTTTTATTAAGCTAATGGGTGCGATGATCCATGAAGGATTCGTACCTTCGTATTGAAGTAACGGGGAAGTATAGTTAAAGAAGGATAGTGTTTTCATCCTTGGGAAAAATAATCCTAAATCTTAATTTT
>VTTJ01000018.1 GCA_008364785.1 Bacillus sp. BGMRC 2118
GATAGGTCTGAGGTGGAAGCGTGGCGACACGTGGAGCTGACAGATACTAATAGGTCGAGGACTTAACCATATAAAAAAGTGTAAAACTTTCATGAATACATTCGTTATCTAGTTTTGAAGGAATAATCCTTCATAAGTTTGGTGATGATGGCGAAGAGGTCACACCCGTTCCCATTCCGAACACGGAAGTTAAGCTCTTCAGCGCCGATGGTAGTTGGGACTTTTTCCCTGTGAGAGTAGGACGTCGCCAAGCAAAGAGAAAAAGAGTAGCTGATCAATCAGTTACTCTTTTTTGTTGTATTGAATAATAAGTAGAAATTAATTAGATGAGTTTAAGGAACTTCTGCTAAAGGCGCGCACGTCATGTACGCAACGCAGAAGTCAGCACATCCTGTGCAAGTCCTGTGAGAGTAGAACCTCGTCAAGCAAAGAGACAAAGAGTAGCTGATGAATCAGCTACTCTTCTTTAGTTTTAAAGTGGTAACTAAAGAGTGAAATAATCTTCTGAGAAAACAGTCTATATCAGGGCAAGCTATACATCCTCTTATTGCAACAGTAGAGAGAGTTCATTAGATAAAAGACAATGGTTAGCTGATCACAGACTACCTTTTTTTCTTAATATGGTGATACCCTAGTAAAGAGGTCTTCTACAAAATTATAAAGTGACATATCAGTATCAAATAATAGAATTTATTTATTCAACTCATGAAGAAACTCAGATATTAAATATGGAATCTTATAGGTTGTCGTTTGAATAAATTGCTGAATAAAGGGTAAATCCTTTGTACTTATATGCTGTAACAGCTCACTCCACCATTCAGTTTCATATCGTGAAATCATACTTAGGTTATAGAGGAGTAAAAAATGAATCATCATCTCTGGAAAGTATGTTGTGAGTTCCCTTTCACTTGGAATGAAATAGGTGCCATCTTGTTGATTAAAATAAAAGGGATGACAATCAATTGGACTCAAACAACTCCCCCCAGTAAAAGAGATCGTAAAAGTATGATTACTTTTATCAAATTCTATTAATGATGATTTCTTTATATTGTCATTAAGAAAACCTTTAAATCTGTCCTCTGTCATGTGGTACTTATCAAGAATATTGTATTTGAGTAAATAAGTTTGTTCCCGTACTTTACTAAGAGGAAATGAAACCTCCTCTTGATAGCTAAATAGAAAAAGCTGTCTCAATTCGGGTATTCTCTTGAGCAATGAGATCATGTTTAGTTTTTCACCATCGAGATGTTCCACATGGAACAATTTCTCAGCAAAGTGGGAAAATAATCCATTCTTTTGTATCTTCACTTCATCCTTCAGAAAATCATAAGATTGCTTTTTCCTTTTACGTGTCGATACACCATGAGCTAAGACAGATGTTGATTCAGGATATTCTGGGTCGACTGTTAAAAGGC
This sequence comes from Bacillus sp. BGMRC 2118, assembly GCA_008364785.1. Taxonomy (GTDB): domain Bacteria; phylum Bacillota; class Bacilli; order Bacillales; family SA4; genus Bacillus_BS. The sequence goes on from VTTJ01000018.1 coordinate 1,416, forward strand.
AGGCTTTCACTAATTGTGTCATTCCATAAAATAATAGAACAGGTTTTATCGAGAGTGGAGCTTGTTCTGAAAGTGAAAAGTAGCTCTTGCCATGGTCTATGTAATATATAAAGGGATAACAATTATTGTAGCTTTTCTTTTCAGCATCTTCTAATTTATTTCGACTATAAATTCTGTATAAGAACTCCTGAACATTAGCTGAAGAATGAAAGGGAGTATATGATTGCCATATTGTTTGATGGTCAAACATGTTCATTTATCCCTCCAATATTATTATTTGAATAATCTAACATCTAATTCTCTCCTTGACAGTAGTTTATCCAGTTGTTAAGCTACTAATAAATTTTTACGAGCCTAAGGGGGAAATTGGGATGTGGGAAAATAAGTTTGTTAAAGAAGGACTTACTTTTGATGATGTATTATTAATGCCAGCAAAATCAGAGGTTTTACCGCGTGATGTAGACTTACGTACAGTTTTAACAGATAACTTGAAATTAAACATTCCAATTATTAGTGCAGGTATGGACACTGTTACTGAAGCAGATATGGCAATTGCTATGGCAAGACAAGGTGGTCTTGGTATCATTCATAAGAATATGTCCATTGAAAAGCAAGCTGAACAGGTAGATAAGGTAAAGCGATCAGAAAGTGGTGTTATAACAGATCCATTTTTCTTAACGCCAGACCATCAAGTATATGATGCTGAACACCTTATGGGAAAATATCGTATCTCAGGTGTACCGATTGTTAATAATTTAGAAGAACAAAGGCTCGTAGGTATTATTACAAATCGGGATCTTCGATTCATTCAAGATTTCTCCATCACAATTTCAGATGTTATGACAAAGGAAAACCTTGTCACAGCCCCTGTAGGAACAACATTAGAACAAGCAGAAAAGATACTACAAAAATATAAAATTGAAAAACTACCATTAGTAAATGAGAATGGAATACTTAAGGGCCTAATTACTATAAAGGATCTCGAGAAAGTCATTGAATTCCCTAACTCAGCAAAAGATAGTCAAGGACGTCTTTTGGTTGGCGCAGCAGTAGGTGTCACAGCTGATACGATGGTAAGAGTAGAAAAGTTAATAAAAGCAAATGTAGATTGTTTAGTTTTAGACACAGCTCATGGCCATTCAAAGGGTGTATTAGATAAGGTAAGGGAAATTAAAGCCACATATCCGTCCATTTCATTAATTGCCGGTAACGTAGCAACAGCAGAGGCTACAAGAGATTTAATTGAGGCAGGTGCAGATGTTATAAAGGTAGGTATTGGACCTGGTTCAATCTGTACAACAAGAGTTGTGGCTGGTGTCGGGGTTCCTCAAATTACAGCCATATATGATTGCGCAACAGAAGCAAAAAAATACGGAGTCTCAATAATTGCAGACGGTGGTATTAAATACTCTGGTGATATTGTAAAAGCTCTGGCTGCAGGCGGTAATGCTGTTATGTTAGGTAGCTTATTAGCAGGTGTTTCTGAAAGCCCAGGAGAACGTGAAATCTATCAAGGTCGACAATTCAAGGTATACCGTGGGATGGGTTCTGTAGGTGCTATGGAGAAGGGTAGTAAGGATCGTTATTTCCAAGAAAATAATCAAAAGGCTGTGCCAGAAGGAATTGAGGGACGTGTACCTTATAAAGGCCCTCTAGTAGATACAATTTACCAGTTACTTGGTGGTATTAAGTCAGGAATGGGGTATTGTGGAACACCGACATTACTTGAGTTGAGAGAGTTTTCTCGTTTTGTAAAAATGAGTGGTGCAGGACTTAGAGAGAGCCATCCTCATAATATTCAAATTACAAAAGAAGCACCAAATTATTCATTATAGGTCAAACTACCTTTTTTAATTCTTGGACAGAGACATTTGCGCTCTGTCTATTTTTTTATGTTATCCTATGATAGAATAGTATGGTCAACTTAAGAGGAGGGGTTATAGTGAAAGAGAGAAAGAAGTCTTTCCTTTTTTATTTAGTAGTCATGTCAGTTATAATCGCAACGTTATTTCCTGGAAGCAGAGCTGCTGCGGAAAGTGATATATTAGATATTAAAGGTCATTCTGCCATTCTAGTAGATGCAAATACAGGTATGATCCTATATGAAAAGGAATCAGATACAGCCTTACCTACTGCTAGTATGACAAAAATGATGACTGAATACCTAGTATTAGAAGCGATAAAAGACGGTAAAATTAGTTGGGAACAAGAAACAGGAATTTCTGAATATGTGTATAAAATTTCTCAATTTAGAAGCTTGTCCAATGTACCATTACGTTTGGATGGAACATATACGGTAAAAGAACTGTACGAGGCTATGGCTATTTATTCAGCGAATGGTGCTACAATTGCTCTAGCTGAGCTTGTAGCTGGATCAGAAACAAACTTTGTTAAAATGATGAATGATAAAGCTGAAGAATTAAAATTAGTAAACTATAAATTTGTAAATTCTACAGGTTTAAATAATAAAGATTTACTAGGTAACCACCCTAAAGGTACAGACCAAGCTGAAGAAAATTTAATGTCGGCTAAAGCAACTGCAACGCTTGCATATAATTTGCTTAAAGACTACCCAGAAGTATTAGACACAGCCAGCATTCCAACAAAGGTATTTAGAGAAGGTACGGAAGATAGTATTGATATGATTAACTGGAATGAAATGTTGCCAGGCTTAGGATCAGAATATGCTGGTGTTGACGGCCTAAAGACAGGCTCAACTGACTTGGCTGGTTATTGTTTCACTGGTACTGCAACAAAAGGAGATACTCGATTCATTTCTGTGGTAATGAAAACTGATTCGAGAACTGCGCGTTTTGTTGAAACGAAAAAATTATTAGATTATGGTTTCAGTAATTTTGAAAAGCTGGAAGTTGTAGCTGCAGGTTACCAAGAAAAGGGCAAGAAAACTGTTAAGGTTCAAAAGGGTAAAGAAAATACAGTAGAAATTGAGGCAGCTAAACCTATTGCATTATTAGTTAAACGTGGTGAAAAGGAAAATTATAAACCAGTAGTTAAAATAAGTAAAAAGTCTGTAGAGGCACCTGTAAAAGAAGGAACAAAAGTAGGTACTGTCACAGTTGAGTATAAAGGAGAAGGATCTCTAAGTTTTCTAACTGAAAAAGGTGGAGAACTAGTGAAATCGGATATTGTGACTACAGATAATGTGGAAAAGGCTAATTGGTTTGTTCTACTTATGAAGGCAATCGGAGGATTCTTCGGTGATTTATGGACTAGTAGTGCAGAAGGTATAAAAGGTCTATTTTAGTTAAAACTCCCTCTAGTAGGGAGTTTTTTCTATCTAAATAGTAGGTTTTTTTACAGTTTTAAGGTAGAATAATACAAGACAAAGTCTACATATGGAGAGTCAATTCTAAATGGCTTTTCAACAAGGTGTGCAAAATAATAGTCTTACATACAGGGGGTAAAAGGAATGTCACAATTAGGTACTGAACGTGTTAAGCGTGGAATGGCAGAAATGCAAAAGGGTGGCGTTATCATGGATGTTGTTAACGCTGAGCAAGCAAAAATTGCGGAAGAAGCTGGTGCTGTAGCAGTAATGGCACTTGAGCGTGTTCCGGCTGATATTCGTGCAGCTGGTGGAGTTGCTCGTATGGCAGATCCAACAATTGTTGAGGAAGTTGTTAATGCTGTATCTATTCCAGTTATGGCAAAAGCTCGTATTGGTCATATTGTAGAAGCTCGTGTACTAGAATCATTAGGAGTAGACTACATTGATGAGAGTGAAGTATTAACTCCAGCTGATGAAGAGTACCATATTGATAAAAGACAGTTTACTGTACCGTTTGTTTGTGGTTGCCGTGATTTAGGAGAAGCCGCTAGACGTATCGGAGAAGGTGCATCAATGTTACGTACAAAAGGTGAGCCTGGTACTGGTAATATTGTAGAAGCCGTTCGTCACATGAGAAAAGTAAATGCTCAAATTCGCAAGCTAGTTGCGATGAGTGAAGATGAAGTGATGATGGAAGCAAAACTATTAGGTGCTCCATTTGAATTATTATTAGAAATTAAGCGTTTAGGTCGCTTACCAGTTGTTAACTTTGCTGCAGGTGGAGTAGCAACTCCAGCAGATGCTGCACTTATGATGCAATTGGGGTCTGACGGAGTGTTTGTTGGTTCAGGTATTTTTAAATCAGAAAATCCTGCGAAATTTGCACGTGCAATCGTAGAAGCTACAACTCACTATGAAGATTATGAGTTAATTGCATCTCTATCAAAGGGACTTGGAACTGCGATGAAGGGTGTAGATATTTCATCATTACTACCAGAACAACGCATGCAAGAACGTGGCTGGTAAGGTAAAAGGAGCCTTTAAGTTATGGTTAAAATCGGCGTTTTAGGCTTACAGGGAGCTGTGAGAGAGCATGTTCTGGCCATTGAGGCTTGTGGTGCTGAAGTTACAGTAGTAAAGAGACCAGAACAGCTTGAAGAGCTAGACGGTTTAGTGCTTCCTGGTGGGGAAAGTACAACGATGCGTCGCTTAATAGATAAGTATGGTTTTATGGAACCATTACGTAATTTTGCTGAACACGGCAAGCCAATGTTTGGTACATGTGCAGGATTGATCTTATTAGCGAAGAATATAGCTGGTCATAATGAAGCACATCTTGCTGTTATGGATATGACAGTTGAACGTAATGCATTCGGTAGGCAACGAGAAAGTTTTGAAGCTGAATTAATGATTACAGGTGTTGCTGAAGATTTTGTTGGAGTATTTATTCGTGCACCATATGTGATTGAAGTAGGAGAAGACGTAGAAGTACTGTCAAAGCATAATGGAAGAATTGTTGCTGCCAGACAAGGTCAATTTCTGGCATGTGCTTTTCATCCAGAACTAACAGATGATCATCGTTTTGCTCAATACTTTGTAAATATGGTAAAAGAATCAATATAAATGTATAAAGGCTTGAAATTGGAACAAACTTGTAGTAAATTATGAATTACTAAAATTAGATTTATTAAATCGATGATAGGAACTAGTAACAAGTTTTCTTACTAAAGAGAGTCGGTGGTTGGTGCGAACCGATGTTAGGCACTTGTGAATCCATCCTAGAGTGAAATATCGAACAGCAATCAGTAGATATTTCCGGCATTCTGCCGTTACCGAGATCCAAGAGGAAGATAACGATTGTTATTTTCAATTAGGGTGGCAACGCGGGTAAACTCTCGTCCCTTTATATAGGGACGGGAGTTTTTTGTATTTCTACAGATGTTACTTAAAATGGAGGTTGAAAAAATGTTAGATTTAAAACATTTACGAGCAAACTTTGAAGAGGTAAAAGAGAAGCTAAAGTTTCGCGGTGAAGATTTATCAGACTTAGGAAAATTTGAAGATTTAGATGTAAAAAGAAGAACTTTAATTACAGAAGCAGAAGAATTAAAAAGCAAGCGTAACGAAGTTTCTCAGCAAATTTCTATATTAAAAAGAGAAAAGAAAGATGCGGATAGCCTTATAACAGAAATGAGAGAAGTAGGAGATCGAATTAAGGTACTAGATGATGAGTTACGTGCCGTTGAACAAGAATTAGAATTGTTATTATTGTCTATCCCAAATATCCCACATGAGAGTGTTCCTATTGGAGAAACAGAGGATGATAATATAACTGTTAAAGAGTGGGGAGACGTACCACAATTTAATTTTGAACCAAAACCTCATTGGGATGTGGCAACAGGTTTAGGCGTACTAGATTTTGAACGAGCAGGTAAAGTTACTGGAAGTCGTTTTGTATTTTATAAAGGACTAGGTGCTCGTCTAGAACGTGCATTATTGAACTTTATGTTGGATCTTCATATCGAAGAGCATGGGTATGAAGAAGTAATACCACCCTTTATTGTAAATCGTGATAGTATGACAGGTACAGGACAACTCCCAAAATTTGAGGAAGACGCCTTTAAGATTGTGGGAGAGGATTATTTTTTAATACCAACGTCAGAGGTACCTGTTACAAATTTACATCGAGATGAAATTTTAAATGGTGAGCAATTACCGATAGGGTACGCAGCATTTAGTGCTTGTTTCCGTTCTGAAGCGGGCTCTGCTGGACGTGATACTAGAGGGTTAATCAGACAACATCAGTTTAATAAAGTGGAGCTAGTTCGATTTGTTAAACCTGAAGATTCTTATGAGGAACTGGAAAAGCTAACAGGTCATGCTGAAAAAGTATTACAACTGCTAGAACTTCCATATCGTGTACTAAGCATGTGTACAGCAGATCTAGGATTTACAGCAGCAAAGAAGTACGATATTGAAGTGTGGATTCCAAGCTACAACACATACCGTGAGATTTCTTCTTGTAGTAATTTCGAAGCTTTCCAAGCAAGACGTGCTAATATCAGATTCCGTAGAGAACCAAATGCTAAGCCGGAACATGTTCATACATTAAACGGGTCTGGGTTAGCGATAGGAAGAACAGTCGCAGCTATCTTAGAGAATTACCAACAAGAAGACGGAACGGTTATCATACCAAAAGTATTACGTCCTTATATGGGTAATAAAGAAATCATTGGGTAATAATAAAAGGGAGAATTATTTCTCCCTTTTCCATGTTGAAAATATTGATTAAAAAAATTATAAATAATGTTGACAACCATATTTACTATTTGTTATAGTATTAATTGTCGATACGGAGGAATACCCAAGTCCGGCTGAAGGGATCGGTCTTGAAAACCGACAGGCGGGTTAAACCGCGCGGGGGTTCGAATCCCTCTTCCTCCGCCATATTATCGATCTAATTAGCGCATATTAATTGGAGAATGTCAGGCACATTACTTAGGTAATGTGCTTTTTATATTTTCTTTATATCTATAACAATAACAAAAAAGCATACCCAATTTTGGTATGCTTTACAGTTTTACTGGAGTCTTAATTCTTCTAGTTTGTTCCATGAAATGTCCAATCTTTTGTATAATGGGCTCAATTGAGTTTTCATCAGCCATAATATCATAGTCATTGATGTTTAGTCGTAATACCGGGCACGCACTAAAGTTATTAATCCACTCTTCATAGCGTCCATGCATCTCTTGCCAATACTCAACAGGTGTTTGCTGTTCCATTGGTCTACCACGAAGCTTAATGCGATCTAATATATCATCTAGACTTCCCTCAAGATAAATGAGTAAATTAGGATGTGGGAAGTAGGGAGTCATAACCATTGCCTCAAACAAGCTCGTATACGTTTCGTAATCAACGGCTGTCATCGTGCCTTTATCAAAATGCATCTTAGCAAATATACCTGTATCTTCATAAATGGAACGATCTTGTATAAATCCTCCACCATATTCAAAAATTTTCTTTTGCTCTTTAAAGCGTTCTGCAAGGAAATAGATTTGTAAATGAAAGCTCCATCTCTCGAAATCCATATAGAATTTATCTAGATAAGGATTTGTATCAACCTTCTCAAAAGAAGTTCTAAAACCAAGTGCATTGGCTAATGAGTTTGTCATTGTTGATTTTCCTACACCTACAGTACCAGCAATCGTAATGACAGCATCACTTGGAATTCCGTATTTTTCTCTTAAGTTCATAAAACTGCTCTCCCTTTTACTGTTAGTTCAACGGTCGAAAGAATATTTTCTAAGTCTTTTTCATTCATAACAAAATCCAAGTCGTCACCATTAAAAGTAAGTATAGGAATATGAGGATTTGTTAATTTGAAGTATTCCATCGCGCGATCGTAGTCTTCTAATAGTTGCTGCAGGTAAGCAGCACTCATTTGTTTTTCTATCTCACGGCCACGTTTAGCAACACGGCATAAAAGTGTATCTAAGCTAGCTCGTAAATATATAATGACATTTGGAGTAGGCATATCTCTCGTTAAAATATCATAAATTTGTTGATACTTTTGAAATTGATAATCGTTCAATGTACGTTCAGCAAAAATTATATTTTTCATAATATGATAGTCTGCCACAACAGGTTGGTTTTTGCTTAAATATTTCGTATGAATATCTTCAAGCTGTTTGTATCGATTACATAAGAAAAACATTTCAGTTTGAAAGCTCCATTCTTCGATATCTGTATAAAATTTACCTAGAAATGGATTTTCTTCTACAATCTCTTTTAAGAGATGATATTGAAACCGATTAGCAATTTCTTTAGCGAGTGAGGTTTTTCCAACACCAATGGGACCCTCTACTGTAATAAATGGTGTTTGATTCATTATACATCCTCCTTAACTCCTTAAAAAATATTTCTCTACTTTATATAGGAGACAGAAAGCCTCACAATTCGTCAAAATAGAACAATATTTTTAACAGGCAAAATCTATTTTAACATAGACTCCCTATGAGTTGGTAAAAAATAAAAAATCCTACTTTTGGAAAGTAGGATTTTTTATTTTTATCGTTTTACGACATTAAAATTTTCATTTATTAAGAGCCAATTTTGTGGGAAAGGCAAACCGAGTTTCCAGTAACTAATGCCACGTAAGCCTAATTCTTTAATAAGATCGAACTTGGCTTGTATAGACCTGGCATCTTCAAACCACACCTTATGCTCCTTTCCTTCCTGGTCAGTGTAATTAAAATGTGGTGCTTGTGCTTTGTAGTCATATTGAATGGCTACATTATTTTCAGCAGCAAGTTCAATTGCACGTTGAGGACTTACAGCTTTGGCATATTGACCGCCTGGAACATAAGGTAATGTCCAATCATAGCCATATAGATTTTGCCCCATCATAATTTTTGAACCTGGCATTTCTGTCAGGGCATACTCCAACACTTCACGTACTGGTCCAATTGGTGACACCGGCATTGCAGGTCCTCCGCTATAGCCCCATTCATAGGTCATTATAACAACAAAGTCGACAATTTCTCCATGTGCCTTATAATCATGAGCTTCATACCATTTTCCCTTTTGAGTAGCACTTGTTTTAGGTGCAAGTGCTGTAGACATTAGGTAACCTTCTGCACTTAAGCGATTCTTTGCTTTTCGGAGGAAGGAGTTATACCGTTCCCTGTCTTCAGGTCGCAAGTATTCCATATCAAAGTGAATATCTCTAAAATTATATTTTTTTGCAGTAGTAATAATATTCGTAAGTAACTTGTTTTGTAAATCCTCACTTGTTAGAATAATTCGTCCAAGCTCATCACTAAATTGTCCATTCTCAAGATTTGTTACAACCATCATCAGGGTAACACCGTTTTGAGTTGCTATAGTAGGAAAGTTGTTCAGTAAGGGTTCTTTTAAAGATGCATCACGTTGAATTTGGAAACTAAAAGGAGCCAAATAGGTTAAATATGGTGCAGCATCGCGAGCCGCATTTTCTATTTCTGGTTTGACGGTATTACCTATTGGCTCTACATATGCATTTGTTTCTGCATTTCTTTTAGGCAGAGGTGGAATATATAGACGAGTCCCAACTGCCAAAGGCTGATTCACAGAAATACGGTTTATTTGTGCTAGACGTTGATAAGAAATACCAAAGCGATTTGCAACAGACCAAAGACTATCCCCGGGTTTAATCCAATAGAAACGGCCAATGATTGGAATAACTAATGTTTGACCAACGACAAGACTGGCTGATGTTGAGATCTCATTTGCTTCAGCAATGTCATTGGCGGTTGTTCCATAGGCAGATGCTATACCATAGAGTGATTGCCCTCTTTGGACAACATGTATTTGCATTGTCTAACCTCCCTTATTAAAAATCACCAGTAATATGTTTATTTTCGTATAAGAGTAGAAATGCTACATTTTAAGAATTTTCATCATTAATTTGTTATACTGACTGTAATGAAATTGAAGGAGTTTTTTTCTTTGAAAATTGAATTAGATGAACATTTCATGAAGCTAGCCATAGCTGAGGCAAAAAATGCGGAGTTGTTAGGAGAAGTCCCTATTGGTGCAGTATTAGTAAAGGACAATATGGTGATTGCATCAGCTCATAATTTAAGGGAAACAGAACAGCGGGCCATTGCCCATGCTGAGATGCTAGTTATCGACGAAGGCTGTAAGAAGCTTGGCACATGGCGATTAGAAGAAACTACTTTATATGTTACATTGGAGCCCTGTCCAATGTGCTCGGGAGGTATTGTATTATCTCGTATCCCGAGAGTTGTCTTTGGTGCAAGGGATCCAAAGGGTGGATGTGCAGGAACTATTATGAACTTGCTGGATGAATCAAGGTTTAATCATCAATCAGAAGTTTTATCAGGTGTTTTAGAGGAAGAGTGTGCTGCATTACTTACTACTTTTTTTAAGAATTTGCGTGTTAAAAAGAAAGAAGCAGCAAAGGATTCGAAGAAAAACCAATAATTTACAAGTCAATTCGATTGCATTTTTAGTCCAAACATTATATACTTGGTTATGCGTCAGTGAGGCGCACATAACTTTGGTATCAATTTTGCCGTGCTAAGCGGGGAGGTAGCGGTGCCCTGTACTCGCAATCCGCTCGAGCGAGGCCGAATTCCTTTTAGAGGTTTACCTATTGTAGGGTCTGACCTTAGTAAGTGGTGTTGACGTCTGGGTCCTGCGCAACGAGATCCCACGAACCCTGTCAGGTCCGGAAGGAAGCAGCAGTAAGTGGACAATCTCGTGTGCCGCGGGGGCGCCTGGACCGAGCTAACTGCTAAGGTAACGCCTATGATAGTAAATCGACGAAAGGTGCACGGTAGTTTATACTAATAATAAAAGTTCATGAGGGATTACCTTATGAGCTTTTTTTGTATCTGTAAATACCACTCAATCGTTAATGTCCTTGATATTCTAGCTTTTGTATCTCAACTAGCAAATATCTTTGTAATAGAAAAGAAAGATACGTTATAATAAATATGGATTAATGGTGAAGGAGGGTACTTTTATTTATGGCATATCAAGCGTTATACCGAGTCTGGAGACCTCAAAATTTCCAAGATGTAGTCGGACAAGAGCATATTACAAGAACTTTAAAGAATGCCCTTCTTCAAGAAAAGATATCACACGCCTATTTATTTTCTGGACCAAGGGGTACCGGGAAAACGAGTGCTGCAAAAATAATTGCCAAAGCCATTAATTGTGAAAAAGCACCGGTAAGTGAACCTTGTAATGAGTGTGAAGCATGTAAATCGATTACAAATGGATCAAATCCAGATGTACTCGAAATAGATGCTGCATCGAACAACGGAGTTGACGAAATTCGTGATATACGCGATAAAGTAAAATTTGCTCCAAGCACAGTTCGTTACAAAGTCTATATCATTGATGAAGTACATATGTTATCTATTGGAGCTTTCAATGCATTACTCAAAACCCTAGAAGAACCTCCAGGTCATGTGATCTTTATATTAGCTACAACTGAACCACATAAAATACCATTAACCATTATCTCAAGGTGTCAACGATTTGATTTTAAGCGGATATCTGCTAACTCAATTGTGGGTAGGATGCAAACAATCATTCAAGAACAGCAAGTGAATATTGATGATGAAGCACTGTATGCCATAGCGAGAGCTGCAGACGGTGGAATGAGAGATGCACTAAGTATTTTAGACCAAGCTATTGCACTGAGTGATGAGGAAGTTTCTCTAGAAAATGTTCTACTGATTACGGGTTCGGTGTCTCAACAGATTCTAACCACATTAGTTCAAGCGATTCACGAACATCAAGTTGCAGTCGGATTAAAAGCATTAGATGATTTAATGAATGAAGGGAAAGACCCTAAACGATTTATAGAAGACATTATATATTTCTACCGAGATATGCTGTTATATAAATCTTCGGGTGGACTTGAAGATATAATGGTTAGAGTGACAATTGATGACAACTTTATGGAACTGGCTAACGTCATTCAACCCGAGAGAATATATGAGATTATTGATATACTTAACAAGACACAACAAGAAATGAAGTGGACAAATCACCCGAAGATTCTACTTGAAATTGGAATAGTTCAATTATGTCAACAAGAGTCTTCATCGACATCTACAGTTCAACTAGAGCCTCTACTTCAAAAGATTAGTAATTTAGAATTAGAGATAAAAACTCTCAAAGAGAACGGAGTTATGGTCAAAGACCGCCAAGAGAATAAAGCACCAAAAGAGAATAAAGCACAAAAAAATAATAAAGGTGCTTATCGTATACCATCCGGCAGGATTAATGAGGTATTAAAGCAGGCAACAAAACCGAGTTTGTCATTAATAAAGAATAACTGGGGCACAATGCTAGATCGGCTAAAACAACAGAATAAAGTATCACATGCAGCTTTGTTAAGTGAAAGTGAACCAGTTGCTGCTTCTGAACAAGCCTTTATTTTAGCATTTAAGTTTGAAATTCATTGTAAGATGGCTGCTGAGAATACAAATAATGTGAGAGATAATTTAGAAGGTATTATACAAGAGCTTACAGGAAAGCACTATGAGATGGTTGCTATTCCAGATTCAGAATGGGGTAAAATAAGAGAAGAGTTTGTTCGTGGGCAACGTAACGATACTGAGGATAAGCAGGAACAAGCTGATAATCCTCTCATTTCAGAAGCAATGAAATTAGTTGGTACTGAGCTCATTGAAATAATAGAAGAATAAAAACTTATAATATAATGGAGGTATTCACTATGCGTGGTGGAATGGGAAACATGGGTAATATGATGAAACAGATGCAAAAAATGCAAAAACAAATGGCAAAGGCTCAAGAAGAATTAGGTGAACAACGGATTGAAGGAACAGCGGGTGGCGGTATGGTAACTGTTATCGCAAGTGGACATAAGGAAATCCTAGAAGTTGTTATTAAAGAAGAGGTTGTTGATCCAGAAGATATTGAAATGCTTCAAGATTTAGTATTAGCTGCAACAAATGATGCATTACGAAAAGTAGACGAACTTACAAATCAAACAATGGGGCAATTTACAAAAGGGTTAAATATGCCTGGTATGTTTTAATGTTTGTTAGTCTGTCTGTTATTAGGGCAGGAGGAAGTAAACTATGCATTATCCAGAACCAATATCAAAGCTGATTGAAAGTTTTATGAAATTGCCAGGTATCGGACCCAAAACAGCTGTCCGTCTGGCTTTTTTCGTATTAAATATGAGAGAAGAAGATGTATTAGAATTCGGAAAGAGTCTTGTAAACGCTAAACGGAATTTAACACACTGTTCCATTTGTGGGCACATTACGGATAAGGACCCATGTCAAATTTGTGATGACCAATCACGTAATCAGTCTATAATTTGTGTCGTTCAGGACCCTAAAGATGTAATAGCAATGGAAAAAATGCGAGATTATAATGGCTATTATCATGTATTACACGGTGCAATATCTCCAATGGATGGTATAGGTCCAGAAGACATAAATATCTCCGCACTATTAAAGAGGCTTCAAGATGATACGGTGCAAGAGGTAATTCTTGCAACTAATCCGAATATTGAAGGTGAAGCCACGGCAATGTATATATCAAGACTGCTTAAACCAACTGGAATAAAGATAACAAGGATTGCGCATGGACTTCCTGTTGGTGGTGACTTAGAGTACGCAGATGAAGTGACATTATCCAAGGCTCTAGAAGGCCGTAGAGAATTATAATTTCACCATATTAGGAGGCTATTCATGTTCTTTCACCGAAAGGGAAAACTCAGAAGAGAATTTAATGAACAGCTCTTACAAACATTAGAAGGTAGTAAGTATGACTGGATGAAACAAAAAGAAATGTTTAATAAATGTGTAGAACCATCAGAAGAAGTAGTTGCTAGTATGAAAATTGCTGAAGCAAAGTATTTCTTTCTAATCAGAGAAGCAAAACATAGAAAGGTTTCTGTAAAGGGATAACATCTTAGGTTCTTTTTTCTATTTCTATTCATATGCATGTTAGTAGAGAAGGCATGTACAAATAGAGGGGGAGTAGAATTGGAACCAACCATTATACTATCAATATTAGGTGGTATTATTGTTGTTCTTTTATTAGTAGGGGCACCGATGAAACCAATACGTTTTGTGGGACAAGGATTAATTAAGATTATGATAGGTGCATTATTACTTTTCTTTTTAAATGCATTTGGAACTTCATTTGATCTACATGTACCAATAAATCTTGTTACATCTTCAGTCTCAGGATTTTTGGGTCTACCAGGTTTATTAGCATTAGTTGTCATTCAAAAGTATATTCTTTAGAAAAACAAATGGTTAACCATTTGTTTTTCGTTATTTATAGGGTCAAAGAACTTTATAATATTAAACAGAGTATAAAGGAGATAGTGCAAAAGAATAAATTAAAATGTATGTTGACATTAATTAAATCGATATGTTATTATTACAAAGTCGCTTAATCAACAAACACAAAAAAATAAACGACGTAAAAAAATATATTGACTTCTCAAATAGAGATGTGATATATTATTATAGTCGCTTCTGAGCGATTGACAAAAAGTTCTTTGAAAACTAAACAAAACGTCAAGCGTGTTGGTTTATAGCCAACGCAACAAATTTTTAAAACTATCTATTATATAGATAGCCAGCAAGTAAATGAGCAATCAAACACTTTATTGGAGAGTTTGATCCTGGCTCAGGACGAACGCTGGCGGCGTGCCTAATA
>VTTJ01000019.1 GCA_008364785.1 Bacillus sp. BGMRC 2118
AAAGATATTCATCTAATCTTGGATAGATTTAAACGCTCACTTATAGGTTATTACAACTACTACTGCATCACAGACAATACTCCAAGTGTAAACAAATTTAGAGACAGAATCGGATATTTACTGTTTAAATGGCTCAATAGAAGAAGTCAAAGAAAATCTTTTACCTGGGACAAATTCAGACTCTTTCTTAATCAGAATCCATTGCCTTACGTAAAAGTGAAGGTAAATATATATGACTTGAGAAAAGAGATTAATTACATTCTGTAAATGATAACTAGGAGGAGCCGTGTGCGTAAATAGCGCAAGCACGGTTCTGTGAGGGGAGAGGAACGCAATCTACCGAGAGGTAGAGAGGTTCCCTTCTACTCGACTAGTTGAAGTATGGAAGGAGAATCTATGTGAATATTAAGATTGATTTTGGAAATGAACATATACAATATATATCTTGTGCACCTAAAATAGGTAGAAAGATTAACAAAATTAGGAGGGAATTTGAAGTTTGGATTTCTGATGAAAACAAAAATAATAAGTATTGGGCTTATGAAAACGGAGAAAAAAGTTGGCCAAATTATGATTCAGATGCAATTATAGATTGGCTAAATAATGTGAAATTCAAAAGAGGAACTGCTAAGGCGAAACTAATCATGGAGCCTAAATCAAAAGTGAAAAAGACATTATATTTTTAACTTATCCATGAACGGTGCAAGGTTTTTTTATAAAATTAACGATGAAATAGAACTAAAGGGTAAGGTTAGTTGAAATAAGATAATTTTTGACCTATCGGCGGCATATGTATTACCAAAGGAGGTTGTACATGAAGAAGTTACTTATCGCTAATATACTCTTATTAATTTCCTTAATCTATGTTATTGTTCGAGTAACACATAGCACATTATATTTAAATAAAATCTCTATAACTGCGGAGAATCCCGTTAGACTTCATTGGAATACCATATCAATCGATACATCCTTCATACAAAACAGTCACGACTCCATTTATTTAATTTGGATGACTCCAATATATGTACTGGTTCTTATTGCAGTATTACTTACTTTTATAGGATTTAGAAATAAGCATTAATTATATTATATTCATATTAAATAAACTTACGTTGATTCGTGCAGGAATTAACGTATTTTTTGTTGAAGCTATTATGGTACTAAAGGAGAAGGATAGCTGAAGAAGAAAAAAGAGACTTATCTATTTGGAGGATAAATGAAAGAACGAAACATATTTTTGAAAAGTCTAATTTCTTTTAATGATTTTAAAGCAAAGTCTTCTGTCGAAATTATAGATATAATTGCAACAAATTTATATAAGAATGAAAACTTAAATATTAAAGATGAAGAAATATTTTATAATCTTCCCGATATTATTAGGGACATTATCTTATTAATTGATTTTGACACCGAAGTTACAATGCAAGGGATACTAGGTTTTTTAGAAAATTCCACAGGTTTTTATTTGAAAGATACTATTAATACGTTTGAAAAGATACAAGCGAATGAGGACCATATAATACTAGATAAGATAGAATCCATACTGAAGAAATATAACATTTCAACAAGAGATCTAAGAAATAACGTAAATAAACAAGGATTGTACAATATAAATAATTTTGCAGAACTTCATGGAACAGATTATGAGAATATGTCAGAAGAAATTTCTATTTTGGCAGATAGTCTTTACATATATCATGAAGAAAGAAATGTTTTTGACCTTCTTTCAAAGTATGTAAGCGGAGAGAAGAATTTCTTAATTCGTGAATTAGAAATATAGATTAAAGCTAAAAGGTGAAACTGACTAGAAATTTATGCTTATTCGACTAACGGGTGAGGATAGTTGAAAAGAATAAGCTGTTTATAGCAGGGGAAACTATCTCCAAATTATAATTTGGGGTGTTACCATATGTTAAAAAAATGGTCTGTTTTAGCTATTTTGTTTAGTACGATTATTACTACAAATAATGGAATGGTATATTCATCAGTACATGATAAACCCCGTCCTTTTGAAGAAATATATCCTGAAGTTGGATATAAAAACGTAGAAGAAGCAGTGGCAGATTTTGAAAAACATTTTAAAGAAGACTTAAAGCTTCCATCTAGAATACCTCCAGTAAACTTCACACATTATTTTGGAAGATTCAGTAATCTAGATGGCGATATAAATGATGCATTTGATATTGAATTTGTTAATGATAAATCACCGCAAAATCATTATACAATTGAAGTTCGCCCCATAAAAAATAAGATAAGCTTAAAGCCTAGACCTAATCAAAAAGTATTTATACTTCAGAGTGGAGAAAAGGCTATATATATCGAGGATCGGTTGTTTAATTTTCTTTTTGTGGACAAAGGTAATTGGCAGTACATATTTGGAATAGATAAAAGAGTTTCAGATAAGGTATCACCAGAGGTATTAGTAAGTATAGCGAATTCTATAAAATAAATAGAAACAAGAAGATGGTATGGAACTCTTCTAAAGTTAATGGGCGATACTTAATAAACAAAGTTTCGCTTTTCTTAATTGACTTACAAAGTCTATGCTTCGCCGATTCCATTTGCAAGCAAAATTAAATAAACTATTGAGCTAGTTAATATTAGAGATATTAATAGTCCAAAAACAGCAATCATTTTCTTTTCATTTCTTTTAGTTAGTACAATTGCATTTAGAATAACCGAGAATGGAGTACCGACAAATAGCAAATAAAATATCCATTTGCTTATCGGTTGCAAGGAGAATTTTGGGATCATAAACAATAAACCAATCAAAATTATTGGAATAACTAAGGAAAAATAACTTAACCAAGAATATTTCTTCATTGTTTTAAATCCCACCTTCCCACTTGAAAATTATATCCCCTGTAACTTGGAAAAATCTGATAATTTAAGTTTACCATAAAGCAACTGTTTGAGAACAGTTAATTAATAATGAAAGTTCCCTCTAAGTTTGTGGGGAGCAGCCGATCGTCTACTACGGGAGAAGTATAGTGAAACAAAGAATTTCAATAGAAATAGTTAAATGAAAAACCACCAAATTATTGGTGGTTACTAAATAAGTTAATTATAAGGATTTAAATAATTGTGATATGAGTTTCCACTTTCAAGTGGTTGTTTAGTTTCTGCATCAATAATGATATGTTTCCAATATTCTTCGTCTTTGTCTTGGACAAAAGAAGCATAGAAATATACCTGGCGATTTGGATGTATTGATGTAGAAAGTTTTTGTTTTGGATGACCATGGTATCTACCTGTTTTTCTTTCAAAAACATCTATTGTATCTGGTACTTCTTTATAAAGGATTTTACGTCTAACACTATAAGTAGCATCTTTATATTCTTCATATTGTTCTTTAGTTAGTTTATGATAGAATTTGTTTTCATCAATAAAAGATTTTTCGTCATTATTAGAATATTCCACTTGATGGGAAGATGCATTACTTAGTGTAGGAATCAGTAAACAAGACATTATTGTTACGATAGTTACTAACTTTCTCATATTTCACCTCGTCTTCAAATTTAAGATAATTTCCCCAATTTATATGAAAAAAATTCACACACGGTAGCTGGAAACAAGAATTTCTTGATTTGGTAACGGGTAAGTAGAGTAACTTAAAAAGCTGGCTCAAAATGTTTGCCACATGAAAATATTTTGAGTCAGCTTCTATTTTCGAGAGGATATTAGAACGGAAAACACAAAAAAGGGAACCAAAAACAATTAATTACGTCTAATATGCTTGAAAGGGGAGAAGTGTGTGTTGCCTGATGATAAAGATAAATTTCCTGATAAAGAATTAATAATTGAAGAACTCCTAGATAAATATGGATCAGAGGTTAAAAGGTTGGCTTTCTTATATGTAAAAGATACCTCATTAGCAGAGGATATTATGCAAGAAGTTTTTATAGCGTGTTATAAAAGTTTAGATAGTTTTAAAGGGGAAAGTTCATATAGAACTTGGCTAATCAGAATTACTATCAATAAATCCAAAGATGCATTAAGAAAGTGGAGTTTTAAAAATCTAGTATACAAGTCAAGTATCTTTATTAAAGATTCAAAAACACCTGAAAGTATTAGCTTTCAAAAAATTGAAAATGGGTTACTAATGCAAAGGATATTAGAATTACCTTTAAAGTATAGGGAATTAATTCTATTGTATTACTACCAAGAGCTAACGATAGAAGAGATTTGTAAAATAACAAAGTTAAATGTTAATACAATAAAGACTAGGTTACATAGAGCAAGGAAGATATTAAACAACACAATCAAGGAGGGGGATTTCATATGGAGGGAGATTTAAAAAATCTTAGAAACATAATTAATACTTCATTAGAAAGTGAAATAAGTTTATCAGAGAGTGAGAAGTATAGAATAATAAGTAAAATGAACGAGAATAAAAGACCGAAGCTTAAATCATATGGGGCTATATTAGCAACAATATTAATAGCCTCAATCTTGACTATAAGCTCAAATCTTGAGGAAGAATACATACAGTCTGTGAATAATCTAGCTGAAATTGAACTAAGTGAAAAATCAAGGGGAGAGCAAATAAATCAAACTGATATGACTCTTAGAATTACAGCTAATGTACAAAGTGAAATTGAAAAGTTAAATAAAGAGGGTATCACTCCTCTAATACCACGATATCTTCCTGTTGAAAACGTGCAGTTAGATTATATGAAGAATATTAATAATGAAGAAATCCAGAGTTTCTATAACAGTAACAAACAAACAGGAGAATTTTTATTTAGTATAATACAAATAAACAAGAGTAAAGAAGTAGTGGAAATGGCCACATTTACAAAGTTTGATTATTCAGAAGAAGTAGATATTAATGGGGAGACAGCATATTTCACAAAGTGGGATATAGGGGCAAATGAACTTATTTTAGTTAAGGATAATGTTACATTTAAAGTATTTTCTGAGTCATTATCAAAAGAAGAATTGAGTATGATTCTAAAGAGTTTATAACTAATCTTTGGATGAACTTGAAAGAGGATAAATATCATTCAAAAGACAATATGGCTAAGAAGCTTGGAACAAAAATCAGTGATGAAGTTAAACAATTTATTGAGTCAGAGGAATTAAAAATATCATCAAAGATGACCAATATCAATTAAATGTCTACAGTAAGGATAGTAAGAAGATTAACTACTAGTGATAGATCCTATAATATTAATTTAATATTGTTAAAGTTAGTCCAATTTCTCAAAACAAATTTGCACTGAGAATTTGGGCTTTATTTTTATATCTTTCAATCCTATGATACTCAGTAAATAACGTGATCTTTATTGTTTTCAGAAAAAAGTTTTTGACTAACGGTGGCGATGTTCTTTGAAGGATTATCGCTTAATTTTGTTGAAGTTATTAAACAAACGGGGAAGTTTAGCACAAGAAGGGATCTGTAGTTGGTATCAAAAATATCTTTAATCTGAACGAATATCCGAAATTAAATGGTATAATATGTAAAATGTTTGATTGGGGTGGGACGATGAAGATAGATGCTAAAAGAAAACGGGTCCAAGAAAATTATAGAGAGTTCAGGAAGGAATTCAATAATCGACAAAGTAGCAATTCAGGTATATATGTACTAGTCATCTTAATTCTGGTTGTATTGTTTCTTTTTGTGTTCTTTAGAGACATTTTATTTAAACCATCACCTATTAAAATTGATCCTGATTCAAACATAATCGAAATTAAAAAAGTGGAATAACTTAAAAACAATAACAAATTAATATATTTCATCGAATTTGAACCCGAATTTTGCACAAATGTTGTTATTGTAATTTTCTCTTAAGATTTAGATTTAAATATAGATTCTAAAGCTTATTGTGCTAAAGGTAAGGTTAGTAGAAAACATAAATATAAACTGGAGAAATAAATATGAAGAAATTAGCATGTCCTTGCTGTGGTTATCGAACTATGGAAGGTGATGGCAATTACGAAATATGTCCGATTTGCTTTTGGGAGGACGATCCTTTTCAGAAGGAGAATGTATACTCATTAGGAGCAAATCATATTCCGTTAATTGAAGCACAGTTAAATTATATTAAATATGGTGTTAGTGAAAAAGAATTTATTAAGAATGTAAGAAAGCCTACTAATGAAGATAAAAGGGATCCTAATTGGAAACCAGTAGATGATAATATGTACGAAGTGAAGTTAGCATGTAGAAAGTTTATAGAAGGTAGGTATGGGGTTGAGGAATTGTCGGGCAGCTTCTCTTTAATTGGGGTACCTATCGAAATAGCGGAACTAATAAAACAAGCTGAATATGATTTAGAAATGATAAGGTTTTGTACAACTGATTATAAACAGAGAGACGAAGCACTTATTGTAGTTAATAATCTATTGAAAAAGTTAAATATAGAAATAGTAGAAGAAGAAGAATAGGCCATTGCTTATTAGGAAGTTATTGAGCTAAAGGAGAAGGTTTGTTCAAGAAGATCGTCATCTAGGCGGTCTTTTTTGTTATTCTTTTCAGAATATAGGAGTTCTCTTTTGGAATATTATGTTAAAATTGTAAAGACTGAATTTTTTAAATGAGGGGTTAATTTTGATAAAGCTTATAGATGGGGGAATTAGATTGTCCACTAAAATTCTTAAACAAAACAAAAAAAGCTGGGATAAAGTAGCACATCACTTTAATGGGAAGGATGCATTACCTAGCTATGGTCCTTATGCTCAAACCGAGGAAGAGTTATTACTTTTTGATGAAATATTAAATAAAAAAGTTCTTGAAATTGGTTGTGGAAGCGGTCATTCATTAAAATATATGGCAGATAAAGGTGCCAGAGAACTTTGGGGAATTGACTTATCAGAGGCCCAAATTCAAGTAGCAAGGGATACTGTTAATGATGTAAAAGCTAATTTATTTTGTGCACCAATGGAAGATGACATCGGAATACCAAAGCAATATTTTGACGTGGTTTACTCTATATATGCTATTGGATGGACTACAAATCTTCCTGCAACTTTTGGGCTCATTTATTCATATCTAAAGCCTGGTGGGTACTTTATATTTAGCTGGGATCACCCTCTCTATGCTCATTTGAAAAGTCAGAATGGTCAAATCTACCTTCATGGGTCTTATCAAAATGAAGGAGTTATTAAATATCCTAACTTTAAGGGAGAAGATGCACCCGTTGTAATTCCTAAAAGAAAGATGGCAACCTACATAAATGAGCTGATAAGAGCAGGGTTTACAATTGAGTCTGTCATCGAAAGTGATGTTTCAACCGGAATAGATATACAAGGTGAAGAGGTTTCTGACCGTTATTATTCTCTATACAAGGCTAGGAAATTTCCTACTACTATGATTATCAAAGCTATTAAAGAATGAGTTTTTCATCTTGATCTAACGGAAAGTATAGTGAAGAAGAAACACTTTACCTTGCTGTTTCTTCAAAATTTATAGCAACTAATTTTTCCGTTTTATTATCAATAGTTATGTCAACATATACACCAAATTCTTTACTTTCTTCCTTCAACCAAAGTTTAAATTTTTCAGTATAAGTTACTGTTCCTTTTTCTCTTCCGATATGTAAATAATCAATTACCTTAGCATTGGGATACTTTTCTTTAGTTCTTTCGACTGCTAATTTTCCCCACTTAGCATAAGATGGAACTTCTTGTTGTGCCTCTACTATAAATGGATGAGTCAATATAGACCCTTCAAGAATAAATAAACTAAGAACCAAGGATGTTGAAATAATTGTTTTCATTCTTTTACTCTCCTTTTTCCCTTATTCTTCTATAGGATTAATATAGTTATACTTTAAAATAAGGACTTGTTTATATTGAGATATGCTTCTTTTTATTAAAGCTAGTTTAGGAAGAGAACGTTATCGGGCATTAATCCAAGAAGGATTAATGCTCCTTTTGTTGAACTAGTTTTTATTATAAGTGATTTTAAAATAAGGTGGTTTAAGATATGAGACTAAGACAGATGGCTGTAGCTTTCTTAATAAACGAGGAACATGAGATTTTGTTTCTACAAAAGAAACAAAGTGACACCTTCCTTGCTGGCTTTTTAGTTCCGATTGGGGGACATATAGAAAATAATGAAATAAACGAACCTAAAACAGCCTGTTTACGAGAAATAGAAGAGGAAACTGGAATAAAAAGTGATGCCATTAAAAATCTAGCTCTTCGATATATTGTTCTTAGAATAAAGGAAATGCAGGAAATTCGTATTCAATATGTATTCTTTGGAGATGTATTGAAAGGAACAAACTTAAATGAAAGTAATGAAGGGGAACTATCTTGGATAGAAAATAAAAATATATTAAATCATAATGTTTCAGCAACTACGAAAGAAATAATAGTCCATTACGACAAACTTGGAAAGTGCAATGAACAGGTATATGTAGGATCTATGAAGTCTTTAAATGGAGAACCTGAAATAACATGGGGGCTTCTAGAGGATTGGGAGCAGCCAATAGTTTATTAACGGGAGAAGGTTAGCACAAGAAGCATTAAACACTTACGTAACCAGTGGAGAAAAGTTTTTAGCGATAGGAGAAAAGTAATGGAGAAACAACCGTTATTGAAAAGACGTGTAAAACACAGTTCTGGGGAAAAAGCTAGTCAATTAAAAAGTCTACTAGTTTGGTTAAGTATTTGGACAACGGTAATTTTAATCAATAACTATCTCTCTGATACAGCCATAATGATTTTAGGGATAATCTATTGGTTTAACGGCAAAAACGAAGAATCCTATACACATTCTCCTAATGGTTCCTCTATTCTTCATAGTAAATATCGAAGAGATTGGAAAGATTGAATTTTTAAGTTTTATACCAGCTTTCGCTAGAGGTATTATTTTATTAATTATTATGTTAATTATGTTGTATGTAATATTTGTTTTAATACTTATGTATGAATTTAACTATCCTTCTAGCTATAAGAAGATTAGGGAAGATGACCGTTTTAAGGATGTTGCCATCTCAGTTCTGGATTTATATAGGGAGTCATTAAATACTGATAAACCTTTATCTTTGCCACAAAGTCAATTTCTCTTGAAGTTTTATAAAAAGGAATGGGGAACTAAAGAGGACAAATTTAAAGAGAGAATTTATTCACTTGCATTATTATATGAAGAACTTATCGAAGGAAATCCTGAACTAATTATACCTAGGGAACAACAAATGAAGTTTAACAATGAGGTAGAGTTATTAAAAAAAGAGTTAACAGGATTGCTTTGATAATATTCAAACACTAATGGAAATTGAAACAGTATGTATGTACCTCTTCCTAAAAGCAGATTGTGAATGGGTGTACTTAAACTATAGGTGGCGATGGTCTTTGAAGGATTATCGCTTATATCTGTTGAAGTTATTAAACAAACGGGGAAGGATTGTTCAAAAAGAGAATTTTGAGGTGGGATTTATGATTGGCTTAGATAAGGTGATTTTACTGACTTTCATTTACGAAGAAAATACAATTCTTCACGTAGCAAATCATCTAAAAAGTAAGGGCATTAACAAATCAAAAAATGAAATAAAATCAAGACTTTCTTTATTGCTAAATAAGGGTTTTATAAAACTGTATGATGACCCATCGAATGGAACAATCGATTTTCTAGATACAAATGATGTATTTGAGGAAGATTATTGGTTTGTCTTGACTGATAAAGGAAAAAGTACGTTAAATGTTTAATAAGCTTATCAGGGGCGTTTCTGTAAGAACAGCATGAACACTTTTTGACTAACGGGAAAGGATAGTTCAAGTAGCTACTGAGTTTTGAAATTAACATACAAGGGGTATTTGGATGGAAGATAAGAAAAAGAACGCTTATAAAGTCCTAATAAATCAAGCATTCCTAGATATAAAAAATAGTAGGAATCATGAAGAGGCTTTCCGAATTGCACACGCATTCCACAATCTTGCAGATCTAATGACAAGAGATTTTGAAGAAATGAATGAGGTTAATTTTTGGGAGATTATAACCGGCCTCGAAAAAGATTTCCGTTTAAATCATTACAGAGAACTGTTTGAAAGCATCTTAGATAATGATATATAGGTCTTTATGGCACTTACTAGTTGTCATATTTTGTTCAACCTCTTATTGTGCTAAAGGAGAATAATAATAGATTAATCAGATATTTTATTTTCCAAGCATTAATCCAGGAAGGATTAGTGCTTTTTATATGGAACTATATTACTAAACTAGCTGGATGTGTCTAAGATGGGTAGTTTATTAAAAACAGTTCAAAGGCTATATAGCAACTTATAAACTTATATACATAGAACAGGTGGAAATAGTAATGAAGCTACCAAATTATAAATACAATCCATATCCAATTAAATTGGGAGTAATAGTTGAAGAAGAAACATTTTGTCCAGTATGTGAAAAAAAACAGGAATATGTATACCAAGGGCCATTTTATTCAGAAGAGGAAGTTGAAGGTATTTGTCCTTGGTGTATAGCTGATGGTACAGCTGCTAAGAAGTATGATGGAGAATTTCAAGACCCAGCGTCTTGTGACGAAGTTGATGACGAAAAATTTGTAGATGAATTAATTCTTAGAAACCCAGGTTATACTGGATGGCAGCAAGAATATTGGCTTAGTCATTGTGGTGATTTTTGTTCGATTATTGGTTATGTTGGTTGGGAAGAAATAAAGCATTTAGAAAATGAATTAAAGGAAGATATAAACAATATATGTAATGAGTTTCAAATGTCAGGACAAGAATTCAAAGATAATTTAGTGAATCAAGGAGATTTTCAAGGTTATTTGTTTCAATGTAACTGTTGTAAGAAACATCGCCTCCATGTTGATATGTCATAAAAACGGTTCAAGTAGGAGTGGTGCTGCTCCTATTGAAGTAAAGGAGAAGAATAGTTAAATAGAAGTTTTTTATGGTGGTGAAAATTTATGGGACTTGATGTTGTTTTGTTTGATAAAAAAGGTAAACAAGTAGATATCTTTGAAGTATCTGAAAGTCTACATAAAGCAATTTTTAATTCTAATAATTTATGGAAGAGTTATATAGAACTTAGAAGATTAAGCGATTATTATTTAACAGATGAAACATTACTAGGGAAAAGACTTATAGACCTAATATCCGAACTCCAAAGCTATAAACCAAATATACTTACAGAGAACCTTAATGAATATGAGGGGTTTATAAATAAATTAACTAGTCCTGATGTTGTTAAGGGCCATATTGCTGGTGATTAAATTTCGATTTTAACAAACGCGGAAGGATAGTTCAATAGCCTGTTTAATGTAAAAGTTGTAACTGGAGGGGAACTATGATCTCAAATATATCGAAAACTTTAAATGAAACTGCTTTTAAAGATGATGTATTTTTAAGTTTAGTTCAGATTGATTTAGATGGAGATATGCTTAAGCTTTTCTTTGATGTTACTTATGAAGAAGATACTGAAGTGTTACAAAAGTGGGAAGTTCAATGTGTGGATTATAGGGAACATAAACTGGAATTATATTATTTTGATAACTTTGAGTCTTATGATGAACATCCGCGTTTATGGAAGTATAACTATAATCGAAATGAGTTGTTTTTTAAAGGTAAACCAAACTCAATTAATGAACTAATAGGAGACCTATATTTAACACATTTTCAATTTACAAAAGGAGGATTACCACTAGAATACTTCTTGAATATAAATAAGAATGGTTGTGGAGATTTGGAATGGTTATTAAATTGTGAGGAAGGGTTATTTTCAATAGCACCAGACCACCTGAACCAAACCTACAAAGAAATTCTAAATAAATATGGAATAAGAACTTCAATAATACCTGCAGGAAATCAAAATATAAAAAATAGAGAGAATTACAAAATAATCGTGTTTGGCGATTCTTATGTAATAGCAAAAGAATATGAGGCAATACGCATAATATAATTCGTTTAACAAGATTATGTGAAGAACATAGCTGCCCTTTATACTGATTTTCACTACAGGGAAATTTTAGTTGAATATGAAGAGGATTTTTATTACTAAGATATAGCACTTGGAGTTGAATGCTTTGAATCTAAATCAGCGAGATTTATATATAATAAAAGAGTTTAAGGATTGTATGATTGCATTAGCATCAAATCCTCTTGCACAAATTAAAAGTGAATTACCTGGATGTATCACTGATGACTTGTTAATTAACTTTGAAACATATTATAAAGAATTTATAAAGCTACAATCTCTGAAGTTATCTGAGATGCAATTATTCCTATTGAGTGAAATAGATAAAGTTTCCGATGAAATGGATGTTGAGCCATTATATATTTATAGTGTAGAGGACATTGAAATAAGTAACTATAAAGAAATATTAGAGTCAGAGGAATGGAATAAGATTAGAAAGTATTCAAATGAATTTCTTGAATCCATGAAATGGGGCTTAGTAGAGCTAAATAGATTTACGCAAGTTAGTAAAGATGTATGGAATAAAGAACGAAAAACTTAGTTCTCCTGTTGAGTTAAAGGGGAAGGGTAGTTCAACCTTTTTTGGGGGTTGTTTCTTTACCAGAAAGGGGTTTACAGTTGGAGCTTTATACTAGGGTTATACTTAAAACAGATAAATATAAGGATATAGGTGCTTCCTTTGGATGTGTGGGTTACATTATAGATCAATGGGATGAAACTACATATGAAGTAGAATTCTCTGATCCAGCTACAGGGTTTACTTATGCGTTGTTCGCTGCTAAAGAACATGAGTTAGAATCGGCTGAATAAGGAAAGTTGAAGAAGAATACTTATTAAGTTAACGTGTGCGTTGATCCTGAAGATTAACGCTTTTGAGTGTGGAATTTTTTAACTATATGGGGAGAAGTTAGTTAAAGTAATGAA
Organism: Bacillus sp. BGMRC 2118; assembly: GCA_008364785.1. GTDB lineage: Bacteria > Bacillota > Bacilli > Bacillales > SA4 > Bacillus_BS. Next base: position 12,809 of record VTTJ01000019.1, read on the forward strand.
AGGGGAACTTAATGAACTCAAAAGAGTTACTATTAAAAAATATGGAATCTTTCTTAGTGAATGATCTTCAGCAACTGGGTTTTAAATATTCCAGAAATGTTCCTAAGTTTACTCGGAGAACTGGATATTTTGAACTGAACATTAGTTTTTCACTGAGTAAATGGAATACTGAAGAATATTGTGATTTTTGGACAATGTGGAGTGTTACATCTAATACATACAGCAAGTGGTATAAAGAACAATGGGATACAAATCCCGCAAATAAAGGAATTGTTGGAGTTGCAGAATGGAATATACCAGGATGGTCAAGAAGTGCTAGTAACCACTTTATCCTTACAAATTCAGCTGATGACGGGAACCAAATGATTGAATTAAAAAGAAACATAGAAACTATAGGAATACCCTTTTATGAAGCAATTAAGGATTGGAATACTGCAGCGGAATATGCATCCAAATCAATTATTGTGCTATATGATAAGGTATGTGATTTTTACTTACTTGCTGGTGAACCTGAGAAAGCCAAAGAAGTACTTGAACAGGGTATTAAAGAAATTGAACATAGAGGTAATGATCAACTTATGCAACTACCTGAAATTAATAAGAGATTACAGAAATATTTCTTGGTCTAAAGAGTGCAATAATCGATGGAGGATTTTTCCCCTTCTTATTGAAGTAAAGGAGAAGTATAGTTGAATAAGGGATATCATTTGGTGCATTAATCAAGAAGGATTAATGCACTTTTTTGGTGAAGTTAATGAACAAACAAAATTACTTTTATAATGATAAAAGAAACTAGGAGGAACTCATTGAGAAAAAGGTTAGTAATTATTAGCTTAATTGCACTTTTAATATTCATAGCATTGAAATCAAACCCAACAAAAGAGGACTATAACCAGTTCTTCGAAAGCAAAGTTGGAGAACCTATATCATTATCTCCAAAGCTAGAGATTGAAAGAATAAACTTTTTTGTATTTTCAACTTATACACCAGCATTTGTAAATCATGAGCACGGAATTACTCACCTAGGTGTATTTAATCATTTCATCCCTATCTCAGATGGTCAGTATGACTATCCGGTATGGTTGGAGCCATTTCACTAACGGGGAAGGTTAGTTCAAGAAGGAAATTCACAAGAATTAATAGAATAAGAAATTGATTTAAAAACAAAGGGAGAGCTTTATGGTAACTCTATATATAACAAGACACGGTGAAACAGTATGGAATACACAAAAAAGAATGCAAGGTTGGTTGGATTCAGACCTTACGGAGAAAGGAATTCAAAATGCTAAGTCATTAGGGGATAGATTAAAAGATATTAGTTTTGAAGCAGCCTACATAAGCCCTAGTGGAAGGACAAGAGCTACTTCTAATCTAATCTTAGGGGATAGAAATATTCCTTTAATATTTGATGAGAATCTTAGAGAGATGAACTTGGGGAGTTGGGAGGGTGAAACTCTTCAATTCATAAAGGAATCTTACCCAGTTGAATATGATAGGTTTTGGAATGCACCACATTTATATACTCCAATAGGTGGTGAGTATTTTACAGATATACGTGAAAGGGCCACTCAAGTTCTAAATAAAATAAAAACGAAGCACACAGACGGGAACATTCTTATAGTAACACATTCTGTAATGATAAAAAGTCTACTTTCAATTATTAAAGATTTATCAATTGAGAACCTTTGGGAGCCTCCTTTTATACACGATACTAGTCTTACTATTGTTGAGAGTAGGGAAAGTGAATATAGAATTATCCTTGAAGGTGATAATTCTCATAAGGAATTACTAGTTTGAACTCAACGTCATTGAAGGGTATTGGGCGTTAAACCAAGGGGTTTAACGCTGTTTTTGTTGGAATTAATGTACTATAGAACAGTTAAGTTGAAAATCACAGATGTTAAGGGCTGAGTTTTCAATAAGAGCAGATCGCTTTTTTCACTAAAGGGGAAGGATAGTTGAACAAGGATTTATATAAGGTTGATCAAACGTGACAGTACCATAAAAAAATAAGGAGTGAA
>VTTJ01000020.1 GCA_008364785.1 Bacillus sp. BGMRC 2118
TGGAGAAGTACTCAAGTGGCTGAAGAGGCGCCCCTGCTAAGGGTGTAGGTCGGGTAACCGGCGCGAGGGTTCAAATCCCTCCTTCTCCGCCAGCGAAACTTTATCTGGCCCATTGGTCAAGCGGTTAAGACACCGCCCTTTCACGGCGGTAACACGGGTTCGAATCCCGTATGGGTCATCAGATGGGAGATGTAAAAGAAAGGTTGAACCTGCTCTTTTACCTCTCTCTTTCCTTTAATAGAAAAGCTATACATAACTTTTTATTGGGCTATAGCCAAGCGGTAAGGCATCGCACTTTGACTGCGACATGCGTTGGTTCGAATCCAGCTAGCCCAGCCATTTTTGAGCCATTAGCTCAGTCGGTAGAGCACGATCGAATATGCTTCGGTGAATTAATCTCAGCATACCAATCGAGCCGCTACTTGTTTAACTTCCTGAGATTGGGATGTCTTTAGTTTAGAAGATACCAAGCTCGAAGCAACACTTATACTAAGAGCCATTAGCTCAGTCGGTAGAGCATCTGACTTTTAATCAGAGGGTCGAAGGTTCGAGTCCTTCATGGCTCATCATAAAAAGAGAGTGAAATTTATTATTTCGCTCTCTTTTTATTTTTGTTGGATCTAGTCACTCACCAACTTCACTTCCCTCAGGCATCAAACCATATCTATTCCATTTACTACATTAATATAGTCTGTTTACGCATAGATTGTTGCTTGTGTAAAAATAGTATCTTGTTACTACTATACATAAAGAGAGTTGCTCTTTTCTAATCCAACCTCAAGTTGCTTCTAAAACTGGTTGAACACCCAGAATCATTGTACTAAAAAGCAACAAAGATTATGAAAAGAGCTTTAATATATAGCAAACCTCCGTATATATATACATAATCTTGTTGAGTTGAGTCATTTAAGATAATCACGTTACAATAGATTTAGAGTTAATAAGGGGGAGGCAGAACTATGGATAGAAAGAAGATATCAATTATTGGAGTACCAATGGATTTAGGTCAAGCTCGTCGTGGTGTGGATATGGGGCCGAGTGCCATCCGTTATGCTGGTGTAGTGGAGCGATTAGAAGAATTAAATTATGACATTCATGATCTTGGAGATGTTCGGATCGGAAGTCCACAAAGGCTAAACGAAGAGACTGTTGATAACTTGAGAAATTTGAAAGCGGTTGCGGAGGCAAGTGAAGCTCTGGCAAGTGAAGTGGATCAAACTATTCAAAATGGTAGATTTCCTTTAGTTCTTGGAGGAGATCATAGTATTGCAATTGGCACGTTAGCAGGTGTAGCGAAACATTATAAAAATCTTGGTGTGATTTGGTATGATGCACATGGAGATTTAAACACAGCGGACACATCTCCTTCTGGGAATATTCATGGTATGCCTTTGGCGGTAAGCTTAGGACTAGGTCACCCAACTCTTACGAATATAGGTGGCTATGAGCAAAAGGTGAAGCCTGAGAATATCGTAATTATTGGTGCCCGATCATTAGATGATGGTGAGAAGGAATTAATTAAGGAAAAAGGAATTAAAGTATATAGTATGCATGAAATTGATCGCATGGGAATGACAACAGTAATGGAAGAGACCATTGCGTATCTTTCTGAACGTACAGATGGTGTTCATTTATCACTTGATTTAGATGGACTTGATCCACATGATGCACCTGGAGTCGGAACACCAGTAATTGGTGGTATTAGCTATCGTGAAAGCCACTTGGCTATGGAAATGCTTGAGGAATCAGGATTAATCAGTTCAGCTGAATTTGTAGAAGTTAATCCAATTTTAGATGATAAGAATAAAACTGCCTCTGTTGCAGTAGCGCTAATGGGATCATTGTTTGGGGAAAAATTAGTATAGTGAACAGAAAAAAACAGTAGACGTGTTAGCGTCTACTGTTTTCTTTATATGTCTCGAACTGGTTTAACATTCGGTCAAGTGCTGTACTCGCTTGGACTACTTCAGGAGAACTAAAACTGTAAGTAGTTGTTAAATTAATTAACTCTTTTCTTTGGTTTTCAATTCGATTCATGAGTAAGTTCAAAGTCTTCATGCTTTCTCCTCCTCATATGTACGCATGTACAATGTCTATATTATCTTTTAGCCATTTTTTAACTTTTTTAAACATCATAAGATTTTTTTGATAAAATATACGTATATAAAAAAATAATGAAACCTTTTTATGAGTTATTACGTATAAAAGGGATAGCCGCTTCATGCGCGGGGGGCGAATATGGAGACAATTGTAAAAAATCGAATACGACAAGTAAAAAACGGGGATCAAAATGCGTTTAGTGAGATTGTTGAGCTATATAAAGATAAAGTCTATATTCTTTGTTACCGTATGTTAGGTAACAGTCATGAGGCAGAGGATATAGCGCAGGAAGCTTTTATTCGTGCATATATAAACATTGATAGCTATAATATTGATAAAAAATTTTCAACTTGGCTATATCGAATTGCAACTAATTTATCTATTGATCGTATTAGAAAGAAGAAGCCTGATTTTTACCTGGATGCGGAAGTAAAAGGAACGGAAGGTCTAACTATGTATTCTCAAGTTGCATCAGATACACCTTTACCAGAAGAGGAAGTAGAGAGTCTCGAATTGCAACAAAGTGTACAAGAGGAAATATTGAAGTTACCTGAAAAATATAGAGCGGTTATCGTATTAAAGTATATTGAAGAGCTATCCTTAAAAGAAATTAGCGATATTTTGGGACTCCCAATAAGTACAATCAAAACAAGGATACACAGGGGAAGAGAAGCACTCCGAAAACAATTAAGAGAAGTTTAAAAAATTGAGGTGAATTACATGAAGTGTGAACCAAAGTATATTGAATACATGCATGATTACTTAGATGAAGAGCTAACACCGGAACACGAACGTGAATTGCGAGATCACCTCGTCAAATGTTCAGAGTGTCAACAGCATTTTCACGAGTTGAAAAAGACAATTGCTCTTGTGCAAAGCACATCGCATATCCAAGCGCCTGCAGATTTTACTGCAAAAGTAATGCAACGATTACCTGAGGAAAAGAAAATAGTTCAAGTGAAGCGTTGGATGAGAATCCACCCACTTGTGACAGCTGCAGCAGTATTCTTTATATTAATGATTGGTGGCACATACCAAATATGGAATGAAGATCAGGAGTTAGCTGTATCTAAACAACCTAATATCAGGATAGAGGATAATATTGTCATTGTACCTGAAGGCAAGGTAGTTGAGGGTGATCTGCTAGTTCGTAACGGGGATGTACGAATTGAAGGTGAAGTGAACGGGAATGTGACCGTGATCAACGGAAAACAATACTTAGCATCTGCAGGTAATGTAACGGGTGAAATAAAGGAAATCGATCAAATGTTTGAATGGATTTGGTTCCATGTTAAAAAAGGTGTAAAAGATACAACAGAATTCTTTACTAATTAAGGTATAGGGCAGCCATCGAATTCCAGATGGCTTTTTCTGTCTTTGTACAAATGTGATATAATGGGTAGGTTAGTTGAGAATTGAAAAATTAGGTAATGCATAAATTATTGTTGCTTTTCTAGTTTTGATATAATAGGGAATTTAAATAACGACAAAGGAAGTGTAAGAATGCTTTTTGGAGAATTCCCAATTCTACATTACCTTGGTAACGCCATCGACATTCTCCTAGTGTGGTATGTGATTTATAAATTGATCATGGTTATACGGGGAACAAAAGCCGTTCAGTTATTAAAGGGAATTGTAGTTATTGTGATCGTACGGATACTTAGTAGCTTCTTTGGTTTACATACTTTACAATGGCTCATGGACCAGGCGTTAACGTGGGGATTCCTGGCAGTCATTATCATTTTCCAGCCTGAGTTACGACGTGCTCTTGAACAGCTGGGGAGAGGGAAAATCTTTTCTAGAAATACAGTAAATGAAGAAGAGGAACAAACACAGTTAGTAGAAGCAATTGTTAAGGCAACATCTTATATGGCTAAACGTCGTATAGGTGCCTTGTTATCAATTGAGCGTGAGACTGGTATGAGTGACTATATAGAGACAGGCATTCCGTTAAACGCAAAACTGACATCAGAATTATTAATTAATATCTTTATCCCTAACACACCACTACATGACGGTGCGGTTATCGTTCAAAAAAATCAAGTATCAGCGGCTGCTTGTTATTTGCCCCTTTCTGAAAGTCCCTTCATTTCAAAGGAACTTGGAACGAGGCACCGTGCAGCCTTAGGTATAAGTGAAGTGACAGATAGCCTTACGATTGTTGTTTCAGAGGAAACAGGCAGCGTATCATTAACGAAAAATGGTGAGCTACATAGAGACTTATCTCCAGAAATGGTAAGTGAAATGTTAACGAAAGAGCTAGTGAACGCAAATAAATCTTCTTCTTCAGCTCGTTGGAATTGGAGGGTGAAGAAAAATGGATAAGTTTATGGATAATCATTGGGTAGTCAGGATCATTGCATTGCTATTTGCTCTCATGTTATACACTTCCGTTAACATGAATACTCAATCTAAGCAGGTTGATACACCCTTTAGTTTACCTCTAATGACGACTGAGAGTGAGACACTTTCAGAAATTCCTTTATCAGTCTATTATGATCGAGATAACTATGTAGTGTCCGGATTACCACAAACAGTCAATGTTACGTTAGAAGGTCCAAGAAGTGCAGTACAACCTATTAAACTGCAGAGATCCATTGAACCTTATATTGATTTAGAAAAGTTAAAACCGGGGACACATGAACTAAAAGTGTTGTATGAGGATATAAATGATAGTGTCAAGGTTACAATTGATCCAGCAGTTATTACATTAACCATTCATGAAAAAGTGGAAAAGGAATTTTCTGTAGAAGTAGATTATATTCATGAATTGAACGATGGGTACGCAGTAGATGAACCTATTGTAAATCCGAAAAATGTAAAAGTAATCGGGGCTAAGGAGCAGGTAGAACAAATCGCATTAGTAAAGGCAATTGTAGATTTGAAAGGTGCTGAAGAAAAGATTAAACAAGAAGCACCAGTTGCCGTTTATGATAGTGAAGGCAATCGTTTAGCGGTAGAAGTTGTACCGTCTGTTGTTGATGTAGAAGTTTCCATTATTAGTCCGAATAAAGTTGTTCCTATTTCTTTTGTTCCAAAAGGGAAAGTAGAGGATGGTTACAGCTTGATTGGACTTGAATCTACTGTAAAAGATGTCACCATCTTTGGAGCAAAGAAAGACATTGACAAAATACAATCCCTCGAAAATATAGAAGTGGATATTGAAGGAATTACAGAGAGTACAACAATTGAGGTAGAAATTCCTGTTCCAAAAGGATTGAAGGAGATTTCACCTAAAAAGATTCCAGTTCAAGTAACTGTCGAAAAAAATGAACTGCGGACCATTACAGATCTTCCCATAAAAATAATCGGTTTACCGAATTCTCTACAGACAGAGTTTCTCACTCCTGTTGAAGGTGCAGTAAGTATTGAGTTAGTCGGTGCACCAGCTATTCTTAAGGAAATCGATGAAACTGATTTTGATATTTATATTGATGTGACTAATTTAGTGAGTGGCGAACACCAGGTAGAAATTCAAGTGAATGGTCCAGATAACATAAACTGGACATTAGCAACAAAAACTGCCTCAATACAAATTACAAATAAATCATAAAAATTTTGAAGAGTCCATGAAGGAGCGACATAGATAATGGGTAAATATTTTGGTACTGATGGAGTACGTGGAATTGCAAATAGTGAGTTAACTCCTGAGCTAGCATTTAAGGTTGGCCGTTTTGGAGGATATGTATTAACAAAGGACCAAGCACGTCCAAAAATCTTGATTGGCCGTGATACACGTATTTCAGGCCATATGTTAGAAGGGGCTTTAGTAGCAGGGTTGCTATCAATTGGTGCTGAGGTAATGCGTCTTGGTGTCATTTCAACTCCAGGGGTATCTTATTTAACAAAAGCAATTGGTGCAAAAGCAGGAGTGATGATTTCAGCATCACATAACCCAGTTCAAGATAACGGAATTAAATTTTTTGGCCCAGATGGGTTTAAACTATCCGATGAACAGGAAAAGGAAATCGAAGACCTACTTGATCAGGAAATAGATACACTTCCAAGACCAATTGGTGGAGACTTAGGACAAGTTAGTGACTACTTTGAAGGTGGTCAAAAGTACTTGCAATACTTAAAACAAACAGTAGACGATGATTTCTCTGGTATACATGTTGCATTAGACTGTGCACATGGTGCAACTTCTTCACTAGCCATGCATTTGTTCGCTGATTTAGATGCAGATATTTCTACGATGGGTTGTTCACCTAATGGACTAAATATTAATGATGGAGTCGGTTCGACACATCCAGAGAAATTAGCAGGAATGGTCGTTGAAAAAGGTGCTGACGTTGGGTTAGCCTTTGACGGAGACGGAGACAGACTGATCGCTGTTGATGAAAAGGGTCAAATTGTTGATGGCGACCAAATTATGTTTATCTGTGCGAAATACTTTAAACAAACGATGCAATTAAAACACCAAACGGTTGTATCAACTGTAATGAGTAATCTAGGTTTTTACAAAGGGCTTGAAGAACTTGACATTAAAACAGCACAAACAGCTGTTGGTGACCGTTATGTGGTAGAAGAAATGAAAAAGAATGGTTATAACCTGGGCGGAGAGCAATCAGGTCATATTATTTTCTTAGATTACAATACAACAGGGGATGGAATGCTTTCAGCACTTCAGTTAGTGAATATTATGAAGATGACGAAGAAGTCTTTATCACAATTAGCAGGTGAAATGAAGAAGTTCCCTCAAAAACTAGTGAACATCAAGGTACGGGATAAGCATGAAGTGATGAATAATGAAGAAGTCGTTCGTGCTATTAAAGAGGCAGAAGCTGAAATGAATGGTAATGGCCGTATTCTTGTCAGGCCATCTGGGACAGAGCCGCTTGTTCGTGTTATGGCAGAAGCTCCTACAGAGGAAATGTGCCGTGAAATAGTAGATCGAATTGCATCTATTGTCACAAAAGAAATGGGAATTGAATAAATAAATAACATACTATTATCTCAAAATATGCATAGGTGGATACAACCACTTATGCATATTTTAAATTTCGAGGAATAGTAAAAAAATGGTTTTTAATTGACGAAGTTATCAATTGTGTGTATGATTAACTTTGTGATTTTAACATCAAACTATAGAAAGGTGGATCGAAGGTTTATAGTTATATTGAAGCGCCTGAACTAATCAAGAACGAAATTTGGTTAGTTGACGAGGAGGAGGTTTATCGAGTTATCGGCGGATGCCTCCCGGCTGACCCTAGTCACAGCCGAAAGTCTTTACGAAAACAGAGAGGTGACTTTCTGCACAAACGTAAGGATTTGACCTTAAAATCACATCATTTTAAGAAACAGGGGCATGGGGCCCCAGTCTTCCATGCCCCTCTAGGGAGGAAGTACACATATGTGCGGAATTGTAGGTTATATTGGTAAAGAAGATTCAAAAGAGATTTTATTACGAGGTTTAGAAAAACTTGAATACCGTGGTTATGACTCAGCAGGTATTGCGGTAGTAAATGATAATGGCGTTCATGTTTTCAAGGAAAAAGGCCGTATTGCGACGTTACGTGAAAGTGTAGATGCAAATGTAGTGGCACCTGTAGGGATTGGTCATACTCGTTGGGCAACTCACGGTGTTCCTAGTCGAGTAAACTCACATCCACATCAAAGTAGCTCACAACGTTTCACGCTTGTTCATAATGGTGTAATTGAAAATTACGATCACATTAAGCGTGACTATTTACAAGGAGTTACGTTCCAAAGTGAAACAGATACTGAGGTTGTTGTTCAGCTAATTGAGAAGTTTGTAAACGAAGGTCAAGAAGTGGAAGAAGCGTTCCGTGGTGCTTTAAAGCTCCTAAAGGGATCTTATGCAATTGGCTTATTAGATGAACAAAATCCAGATGTGATCTTTGTTGCAAAAAATAAGAGTCCATTACTTGTTGGATTAGGGGAAGGCTTTAATGTTGTTGCGAGTGATGCAATGGCGATGATCCAAGTCACAAACCAATATGTTGAGCTAATGGATAAAGAAATCGTAATTGTAACTCGTGAATCTGTAACAATCAAAAACCTAGAGGGAATTGTAGTTGAGCGTGCTCCTTATACAGCAGAACTTGATATGAGTGATATAGAAAAGGGAACATACCCACACTACATGTTAAAAGAAATCGATGAGCAACCATTAGTGATTCGTAAAATCATTTCAAACTACCAGAATGAGAGTGGAGAACTAACAGTAGATCATGATATTCGTCAAGCAATGGTCGATACAGACCGTATTTATATTATTGCAGCGGGAACTAGTTACCATGCTGGTTTAGTTGGTAAGCAGTATATTGAAAAGCTAGCCAAGATTCCTGTAGAAGTTCATATATCAAGTGAATTTTCATATAATATGCCGTTGTTATCTGAAAAGCCTTTATTTGTGTTTATTTCACAAAGTGGTGAAACAGCAGATAGCCGTGCAGTATTAGTGCAAGTAAAAGAAATGGGCTATAAGTCATTAACGATTACAAACGTAAAAGGGTCTACTCTTTCTCGTGAAGCAGACTATACGTTACTTCTTCATGCAGGTCCTGAAATTGCAGTTGCTTCAACGAAAGCATACACTGCGCAAATATCTGTATTAGCGATCTTAGCAAGAGATGCTGCTAGAGCTAAGGGACTTGAGGTAGATTTTGACTTAAGCAAAGAACTAGGAATTGTTGCTTCTGTTATGGAAACATTATGTGATGACAAGGAAGAAATGGAACAAATCGCCCGTGAATACCTTGCAACAACACGTAACTGCTTCTTTATCGGTCGCGGAATTGACTACTATGTTGGAATGGAAGGAGCTCTTAAGTTAAAAGAGATATCTTACATTCAAGCAGAGGGCTTTGCAGGTGGAGAACTAAAGCATGGGACGATTGCGTTAATTGAAGACGGTACTCCAGTTATCTCAATTGCAACACAAGAAATTGTAAACCTAGGTATAAGAGGAAACGTGAAGGAAGTTGTAGCACGTGGAGCTAACCCATGTATCATTGCGATGAAGGGATTAGAAGAGGCTGATGATCGTTATGTCGTTCCAGCAGTTCATGAACTATTAACACCACTTGTCTCAGTTATTCCAGTTCAATTAATTTCCTACTATGCTGCACTTCACAGAGAATGTGATGTAGATAAGCCAAGAAATTTAGCTAAGAGCGTGACAGTTGAGTAAGGATATTTAGATTATTTGAAACAAGGTTTGATTATTTAAAATAAAGATTGATAAAAAGAATTTAAAATTGAATAATAAATTTTGGATAGAGTTTAAAATAACTCTATCCTTTTTCTATTGTCATTTTTTCAGTAAGATAGGAACTTAAGATAATCTAATAAATATTTGACTCAGCAACTATGTCCTCCTTTTAGGTTTGAATTAGAATAAGTTATTTTGTTGAAGTAAAGGGAAATGATAATTAAATAAATTAGTAACTTTTATTGCAATTATCCGTATATGTTGTAAAGGTTATTAACGGGAGGTAGGAGTTCAGTGTTTAAAATTATTCCTAAATGTTCAAAGTGTGGTAAAGAAATAGAGGGAAATGAAGAAGTAATTGTAAAATTGCGTTATCCAGATAGAAGAGGAATGACAGAAATAAGAGCATTTATTCAAAATGAAGGGCAGATCACTTGTATGAAATGCTAAAAGCATATTAGTCTTCTGTGACTATAGGGGAAGTATAGCACAATCAGCATTGGTAATTATGTAGCAATCGAAACAGGATATAGTTCATATATAATAATTAGACAATCAACAGTAGGGGGAAGCCATGAAAAACAATAGTAAAATATATATTTTTAGTATTTTCCTTGGCCTACTTCTATCTATATTTCCTATTATAGGACAATATGAACAGTACAAATATTTCGGTAAACCTGCATTAACTCTTTCATTTTATGGAGACTGGAAAATTGGTTTTAATCCATTGGGATTATTGTTTAATATTATCATCGTTTTTTGTTTACTTAGATTTATATATTTTTTAAGAAAATCTTTCTTAACTAAGAATAGTCTTTAATGAAAGCTATTTTTTTGACAGGAATTACTGCCGTTTAAGGGGAAATGAGTAACATAATAAGTCAAGAACGTCCATTTATCCTAGCAGGATTAATGGACGTTTTTTTTGAAGTAAGGGTGAGTTTAGTTAATTAAGAGATTTCAATCAAAGTCAGTTACACGAATGCGTTGATCTAAAGAGGATTAACGCATTTTATTTGAAACTTAATGAATCAAAGGTTATGTTATTATATTAAAATCTGAGCGCAATTATAATTTGACACCTTTTTACAACTTTAATCGTAGATACATTAAGTGATATTAATGATTGACATTTATGAATGATTTGAGGAGCTAACATGAATATAAAGAGACTTGCAATCTATATTTGTTATGTAATTATTTTATTTTCTATCCTAACGATTGGATTAAAACATCAAGCTGCTCTATATAACGCTGGTAAAACAAACTATGAAGTAATTCCTTATTATCAATTCTGTGCTATTTTCCCAATAATTATCGGTGTGTGCTTATCAATTCCTCAACATATTAAAAACTTCAGTCAAAATGGAAAATGGAAAATTGATTGGATTAAGCTTTTGGTTATTGGACTACCGTTCTTGATATTATCAGTTATACCAATCCTATATTTGTACGAGGTAATAGGCTTTCGAATTCCTTTCTCCGCATACATTATGGGAGGGAATTTTGGTATAGGGGCATCTGATACTTTTACAACAATTATTGGATTAATATCTGGATATGTCGTTTCCACAAGCATAATTAAGGATAATAATTAAGCACGAACTTTTACTATAGGAGAAGGATATATTAGCAAGAATATTTAGTTTTACGGTAGAGTAAAACAGGAACTTTTTTTGTATAAGTGGAGGTATGAATGTATAAAAATTATGTTGTTTTTATAAGTATTTTATTATTTCTGATGGGTTGTAATAGCAGTGTTTCGAGTGATCCCATAATTGAGGAAGAGCAATTATATGATTTTATATTATCAATTGAGACAGATAAGGGTGTTTATGAAAAAGAAGATACAATTGAAATTTCTTCATATTTCAAATATGTTGGCGAAGAAATAAAGTTTGATGAAAAGCCTCAAATTTCGATTGTAATAGTAAATACAATGGATGGAAGTGTTGTTAAACAGGTTGATTTTGATGACGTTAAAACAACTATGAAAAAGGGAGATAAATTCACCCAAATAATTAAAGGTCTTGAACTACCTAAAGGAGATTATCGATTAAATGTAGGAACTTCTCCTTTTAGTGTTGGTCCAGGAAGCTATTTGATAAATACTATTCCGAGAGAATTTAAAGTAAAGTAGTTCAACTAAAGGGGGCAATGATCCAAGAAGGATTATCGCTTATTTTTGTTGAACTTATTAAGCTACCATGAAAATTAAAATACTCTTCGCTTGAATACTGAACATAGCAAAGAAGACCCATCCCGATTCGTAAAAAATATAGAATGAGCCACAATACAAAAACCTATAGATCAGCTAGTTGACTGGATTACCAGTATAGACAGTTAAGAAAATTTTCATTCTCTGTGGTGAAGCACTGATTTTTGCGCTTCATGGATGGCTAAAGGGGAAGGATAGTTCAATAAAATTTTGGTAGTATTATTAATTAGCTATTGATTAGGAGGATATTACAAGCTAGTAAAATTACATTAAAGGTAGGTGGTATTTTAATGTTTTTTGTCAATGTAGAGGCAGCTGTATACAAGAATAATAAATGGTTGATTATAAGACGTAGCTTGAAAGAAGGACACGCTGGTGGTCTTCTTTCGCTTGTTGGTGGCACGGTTGAAAATGAAGGAAATTCTAAAGATATACTAGAAAGAACTTTAAGAAGAGAACTGTTCGAGGAAGTTGGTGTTAAAGTAACAAAGAAGCTCGAATACCTAAGAAACACTTCATTTGTATTGGAAGATGGAAGAGAAGTAATTGATATTGTTTACCTGTGTGAACATGAAGAAGGTAAACCCTTTGCTAAAAGTAGAGATGAAATTGACGCTGTATATTGGATGTCTTCGGATGAGATATATAGTAATCCCGATGCTCCTATTTGGTTAATTGAAAGTATAAGGGAAGCAGAAGCCCGAAGAGTAAAAACTATTTAAGTCACTAAATTCATAGTGTTATTGTGCTATAGGAGAAGTTTAGCATTCCTGTAGATCGTTAAATATCAGGTTTGAAATAAAAAGAGCACCTCAGTAAGATATGAGTA
>VTTJ01000021.1 GCA_008364785.1 Bacillus sp. BGMRC 2118
AACTCAGCATCTTTAGAAAGAAAGGAATTATTTTTAGCAGCACTTAGTGCAGTAAACCTATAACCACTCAGGGAATAGAGCAATACAATCACTACCAAAAAAGGTATGATCAGTAACAATTTTTTCATAGAACATTCCCTCCCCTCGATATAATCCAAACAAAACTAGCAATAAGTTTCCCATTCATACCAAACTATCCTTTCCCTTTAGTACAACAAGGATTTTTCTTATTTAATTTTCCCTTCCCCAGCTAACTGTGTACCCTCTGGTAATCCTAATTGTCCAAAGGTGTATGTGTATTCAGATCGATTATTTTCCTTTTCTCCTTGAATGAGTACAAAGTATTCATTACCCTCTTCTAGAAGATTGTATATTCTGGAATCATCTATCATAACTTTGTATCTCTCTTTGTTAGGTTCATCATCATCATTAGCATTGAATCCAGTTACGTAGATAAACTAAGAACCACAACGGTAATAAAAACTAAAACGATTATCTTCTTTGATAGTATATTGTTCATTTTAACCTCTCAAGATTACTCAAGTTTTTGTTACTTAATACTATTCAATTAAAAAAGCATTAATCCTTCTAGGACTAATGATTTCGATTAAACCTTATACAAGTAAACTTCTCCGTTACTTTAATAAGAAAGTGCGAAATCCTTCATAATCATCGCAACCGAAGTAATTCTTGCTACTCTATTCCACTTACAAAATCTATAATTTCCCCATTATCTTCACTTATATAATAAGTCAGTGCAGGGGCATTTTTTATTTCTGGATTGTCCGAAGTATCAATACTAACCACCCAAGTCAGCATATCTTTCTTATATTTTTTTGAGTACTGATACTTTAGGGTTGTTTCGTAATTAAATTCTTGGTAAATAACTGGTGAAATATATCCATTCGATCCAGCCTCTTTTAATGCAATTTTCTCGGCTTCCTCCTTTGTTAGTTTATCTGAACAACCAAAAAGCATCATCAATACGAATATGATCAATATAACTATTATATTTTTCTTCAAATTTATACCCCAATCAATAATATTCTTTGTTGAATTAACCTTTCCCTTTAGTAAAACAAATTCAATAAAAAGCACCAACTATCGTTGCTTAAATTTAGTGAATCTGCATTTTTAGGAATTATCTCCATAAATAATAGAGAAATAGAAAAGAGGCGGTAATAAAGTCTGTAATAATATAATCTTTTGAGTCTTCGATTAAAACACCTTCGATTCCACTAATTAAGAACTTGATTCCCCCAAGAATTATTATAGAATTTAAAAGAAAGCCAAACCCAAATTTAATAGCTAGTATTCCACACAAAATTAGTAGAACAATGATTAACCTTCCCAATACCTTGAATGTTTTACTACTATCTCTGTTTCGATCTTCATAATATAAATTAAATAAATTTTTTAGCCTTTTTATAGAAACCACAACCTCGTTAAAATATTATTACCCAAATTAATAATTATAGATGTATTAGTTGTTCTCCTTAAATTGAACTATCCTTTCCCGTTAGTGGGAAAATAAAATTGTAATTAACCAAAGTTCTTTAAAAGATAAGATAAGACTGGTAATAAAATTAATACAATAAAACTTTGAATAAACGATAAAGTAATATCTCTTTTCCAACTATTTTTTTGAGGATAACGGTTAAGAAACCTCTGTACAAAAAGTAATATTATCCACCAAAATAATAATGTTAAGATAGCTGAACTAAAGTCTTGATAAAACAAATTGAGCTCTCCTTTTCCAGATCGGACTTTTGTTAAATTAATAAATTCAACAAAAACGGTCACTAATCCTTCTATGATTAGTGACCGTTTGACGATACACAATTTATAATTAACTTTTTTTGCTGCACAGTATTCTCATACTGTGCATTAAGTATGAAACCTTTTGCCTTTCAAGACGTAAATAACATAGAAAGACTGGGGGTTAACACAATGCACAAGTGTAATAAATGCAAAGAAGATTTTGAATGGATTACATTATATAACTCTTTTTTATTCGGCTATAAACCCGTTACATGTCGACACTGTAATACTATACATAAAGTAAAATTTACTTCTCGACTGCTAGCTGTAACTATATCCGTTATTCCATTTTTTCTAATTTACTGGTTGTTTTTAGATATTCTAAATTTCAATTTTGGTTTATCCCTTTTGATAGCACTATTCTCATCCATTTCAATTTCATTTCTATATCCTTTCCTTGCTAAATATAAATCCTCTCAGTGATTGAGAGGTTTTTATTTTCACAATTTTAGTGCACAATATAGGTTTACTAGGTAATAAGAAGTGAAGAACCCCTTCTTCCACTATCCTTTCCCGTTAGTGAATATTTCTACTTCCTCTAATCTCTCCTTTAAAGCTAATGAAGAAAATAACAATTAGTAAAATAGAGATAATTATTAAGTACATACAGAATAAACTAGGTAAAATTGTACCCATCACATCTTCAATTTTTGAAATTACTAATAGTGAGATACAAATAATAGCTATATTTAAAATTAGATTATATATATATGCTTTTTTGATATCGCTTGATTTATATAAATTTTTCATACCTTTTATCTTCTTATACAAAAAGATTAGGAATAGGAAACTTAAAATAATACCTAAACCAACGAAAGTTTTTGATACAAAACCTGATATTATTAAAAACATCGCCTCGTAGAGAAGGAATCTCATCATTAAACTAGATGTTATCAATTTTTAATCCTCCATTTTAAATATCTATGTTTTAACTTCTATTATTCAATAAAAAACGCATTAATCCTCTTAATTGGATTAATGCATTTCATTTTTATCGTTCTTCAACTATCCTTACCCCGTTAGTTTTATCTATAGTGGATTACTCTTTAGCAGATAAAATTGGAATTTCTAGATTACCAAAACCCTTCCCACTACATTCCTTGAGTTTATAAACTTCTAAGCTATTACCGTCATCATCTATTACCTCTTTAACTACATCAATACTTTTACAATTAAATTCATTTATAAATTTATCATCAACAGTAGTATTTACATTAATCCCATGACCGTTAAATGTGAGAGTTTCAACTATTTCCTGTCCTTCTATACCATTCGATAATACATTAATATTTGCCTTTTCGTTTTTTTCAACCTTCTCTACAAACTCTTCCATTGCATCAATATTTTCAACGTTTCCAAGTATATCACCTTTAACATTACCCAGATTCTTTTCACACGATGTTATAAATAATAATGCAGAAATAATAAATAGGTACTTAATATAAATCATCCTTTCAATATATCATCTGTATCCTACTCTTTTTAATCTAGTTTATTCCATTATTATTCAACTTAAAAGAGCATTAATCCTTCAGGATTAATGCTCAAGGGTAACTCTTATTTTACTAACCTTTCCCGTTAGCCATCCATGAAGCGCAAAAATCAGTGCTTCACCACAGAGAATGAAAATTTTCTTAACTGTCTATACTGGTAATCCAGTCAACTAGCTGATCTATAGGTTTTTGTATTGTGGCTCATTCTATTTTTTTACGAATCGGGATGGGTCTTCTTTGCTATGTTCAGTATTCAAGCGAAGAGAATTTTAATTTTCATGGTAACACAACAGAAAGATCTTATTTCATTTAATTATTTTTTTTACGATTAGACATCCAATCAAAGCTATTATGACTGCAATTAAAGGAATATAAGCAGTTTCACCAGTGTACAGAGCAACAAAGTAACCCAATATGGGCAATAAGATCATTAGTAATACAACAACAAACATCGATTGTCGTTTACTTAATTTCAGTAAATTCATTTAATCACCAGCCGCTACAACAAATTTTGTTACAAACCTTTTTTTAAATAAAAAAGCCCAACTCTGGAATAAAGTTAAGCTCAAAATAGTATTCTTCATAGTGGAAATATATCCTTCATTATTAAACTAAACTTCTCCCGTTAGTTCAGTAACCACATTGATAAATGTATTTAATCCTGTACCATTAAAAATCAGCATGGTTTCGGTTAAAAGATTATGTCTTTTATATAGAGAAAGAAATCCATATATTAAAGCACTGCATAAAACTATTAACATACAATGAAAAAACCATATATAAATCCTTTAACCATTGAGAAAATATCCAAGAACATATCTTTAGTTCTATCAATTATCTTGTTGATGACTCCTCCTATTGCCCCTATTTCTTACTAGCAGTTCTAAAGTGCCAGATAGTGTGGATTTCCAAGCTTTAATATCTAATAAGTAACATGAGACGAATTTAACCCTTCAAGCGCCATATCTGAGCTATGTTAATTACTCTTCATATTTTCTAGTATATTAATAATTCGAGCGTTATCTTGCTTTATTTGTTTTGTTAAATTCCATATAAAAACTGTAGGCAATATACCAGCGAATAAAATTGCAAAAGTTAACATAAAACCACTCCTATATCTATTTTATAAGCCATTAGCTTATCGATTCTGCATAAATTGAATGATTCTTCTTCACAAAACTCCTTCTTACTGCATTAGCAGGTGAGAGAATCCTTCATGGACTAACTCATTGTAGATAAATCATTAATCGTTAGAATGTTACTACTCTTTCTTTATTGCGATATAAAATAATAACCCGAAAATTCCACCACTCATAATTATCTGTACAATATCAATATTGCCGAAGAATGATAATAAACCTATTGCTAAAAATATTCCAAGTATAATAAACAATATGATTATTATATAATTCATTTCTACTCTACAATCTCTATAGCTATTACTTACTAACCTGTCCTTACCGAAAAAGGTAAATCATATTAACCTAACCGAAATTCTTTAAAAGATAAGATAAGACTGGTAGTAAAATGAGAATAATAATACTTTGAATAAATGATATAATAATATCTCTTTTCAAACTGTTTTTTTGTTGGAAACGGTTAAGCAACCTCTGTACTAGAAGCAATATTACCCACCAAAATAATAATGTTGAGATAACGGAACTAAAGTCTTGATAAAACAAATTAAACTCTCTCCTTCACAAAAACTTACTTTACTTATTCAATAAATTCTACAAAAAAGTGCCTGAATCCTTTTCTGGATCAAAGCACATTAGAAAATTGTTATTCAACTATCCTTCTCCGATAGTTAAATAAGAATTTTTATTAAATGCACATTTCCTTCGTACTGCGCAGTAAGTAAGTTTTTTGAAAGATATTACTTTCAAAAAATAGCTATCCATTTTAACATTATTAAATATTTTTTTAAGTACATAAGTTATGGTACTAATAATATTTTCCCTGAGCTTTTCCGACTTTGGAGTAATTCATGTGCTTTTCTGCCATCTTTCAGTGGGAATATAATAGGCTCAGAAAGTAAAACTTCCTGTTTTTCAATCCAGTTGAATAATTGTTGTGATCGATTTATTCTATCTTGTCTGGAGGTTAATACATTCCACAAATCTCCACCTGTTAATGTTTTCGACGTATCCATTAACATTCTAGGATCAACTGGCTCTGGGTTACCTCCTGCCATACCAAAAAAGACAACAGTTCCACCAACCTTAGTTGCTGAAAAGCTTTGTAATAATGTGGAGCCGACCGATTCAAACACTACTTCAACACCTTGACCGTTTGTTATTTCTAACGTTCTATTAACCCATTCATCACCATATAAAAATACATAATCAGCACCTTTTTTCTCAGCAACCTTAGCCTTAGAAAGAGATGATGTAAGACCAATAGCTTTTCCACCTAGTATCTTAATCATTTGAATTAGCAATTGACCAACTCCACCTGCACAAGCATGGATCACCGCTGTGTCCCCTTCTTTTATTTTATAGCTATCATGGATTAAGTAGTGGGCTGTTAATCCCTGCAATAATATTGAAGCTGCTACTTCAAACGAAATACTTTCTGGTAATGGGATAGCTTTCTCTTCTGGTACTGCCACAAGCTCCGCATTAGCAAAAGGGGCATCTGCATACGCGATACGGTCCCCTTTTTTAATAGTAGTTACGCTTTCACCTACTTCCACAACTACTCCTGCACCTTCATATCCTAATATGTATGGCGGTTTACCAGTAATGTGGTAATTTCCTTTTCTTCTATATATATCAGCAAAATTTAGGCCGATAGCTTTGGACTGAACTAAAACTTCATCAGGTTTCAAATTGGGGTTTACTACATCTTTATAATGTAAAACCTCTGGTCCCCCAAACGTTTCAAAAACAAGTGCTTTCATTTTGTTCACCTTTTCTATTAAAACTTAATTCACTTCACTTAATAATTCTTTAAAGAACCCTGCTTGCTGTAGTGCCAGTTTGTCTTCTACTATGTCATTAGGTTTATTTCCTTCTCCAATAACATAGCCCTCAAATGAAGCACCAAAGTAATCAAATATATATTGAAATTGCATGACAAGTGGCAATGCTTTTTGTTTAGGTTCATCTCCACCTGTTATTAAAACATACATCTTTTTATCTTTCATTTCTTGTTTAAATTCCATACTGGTATCACGTAAGCTTTCACTCCATCTATCTATAAAATTTTTCATAAGTCCGCTCATACCATACCAATATAATGGTGTCACAAATAATATTTTTTTATGTGGTAACATTTGATAAACCACCTCATAGTAATCATCTTTCAAAGAATGAAAACCTTCGATATCATGTCGTTTATCGATAATTGGTAAGATCTTTTTTTCAGTCAAATATACTTTTTCCACATTTAAATCTGAAATAATTACATCTGCTAATTGCTCTGAATTTCCATCTTTCCGGGAACTACCATAAATAACAAACACTTTATTCTTCCTTTCTTTTCATAAATAATTATAGTTGATAGTATAGACACAATATTACTTTTAAAGAAGTACGCACTTTTTTGTTCTATAGGCACTAAAAAGTAACTAATAAGGGAGTCAGTATAAAATGAAGATTTATAATATGCCAATTGAAGCATCTCTGGATGTTATAGGTGGTAAGTGGAAATGTATTATATTATGCCATTTGGATATGGGCAAAAAAAGAACTAGTGAACTTAAAAGGTTAATGCCGTCCATAACACAAAAAATGCTTACTCAGCAGCTTAGAGAATTAGTAGCTGATGGAATTATTAATCGAATAGTATATAAGGAAGTGCCACCAAGAGTGGAATATGAGTTGAGTAAATACGGTGAGAGTTTAAAGCCAATATTAGATTCTTTATGTGCTTGGGGAAAAGTCCACATCAAACATTCAACTTCAACAAAAGAGCAAGAGAAAAAGTGACCTCAAACTCAAGAATGTAATCAAGAGCCTTACGATATGTACGCTCTTTAATAAAGATAGCTATATTCAACAATTTTACTGCACGGTCATAGTCTACTGTGCAGTAGTTGTTTTTTTGCTACACAGTATGTGTCTACTACGTAATAATAAATCTTCCTTCTTGCACTATCCTTCTCCTTTACTTAAAGAGGGTTGGTATTATAATAAAAGCAACAATAAACGAAACGATAAACCCAACCAAAAATATAATCGTATGTTCACTTGTTAAGTAATCCATACTTTTATATAAATCTAAGCCTGAAGCTGCAAACATCATAGGCACTGATACAATAAATGTAAATTCTGCGGCTGCCTTTTGACTAACTCCAAGTAATACTCCACCTGACATAGTTGACCCCGATCTAGAAAATCCTGGCCATAAAGCTAAACATTGAAACAAACCAATTCCTAAAGCTTGCTTATAAGTTAAATCATCAATTTCAGCTGAAGTAGTTAGTACATTGGACTTTTCCGCCAAAATTAATAATATTCCACCTAACACAAGCCCAATTAAGACTGTAGAGGGACTAAATAGATATTTTTTAATTAAACCATGAAGGAGTAATCCAATTACAACAGCTGGTATCATTGCTAATGCTATATATATTATATTTAAACTATTTTGTTTCTTTATGTTTAGAAATTGCTTCTTAATATTTAAGAAACCTATTAAAATAAATTATAAAAACTGCAAGGACAGCACCTAATTGGATAAACACTTCAAATGTTTTAGCAACTTCACCTGTAAATTCTAGTAAATGTGCAGCTAATATTAAATGTCCAGTAGACGAGACGGGTAAAAATTCTGTTAGCCTTCTAGAACCCCTAATGTAATTACTTTTAAAATATCAATGATGACCACCTCTAATTTTATTTCAAACTTTAGCCGATATCATTACTTACCTCTTACTTATAAAATATTTCTACAAAAATAGCTACTAATCCTGCAAAGATCAGTAGCCCACCATTAGGAATTGGAATTAATTAGTGAAATCAATAAATTATCTTGCTAAATGTTTTCTTTTGGAATTTACATAATCCTACTTGAACTAAACTTTCCCTATAGTAAAAATACAAATATTAAAATCCACAAACTTTATATTATTTGATACTTTGAAGTCGCTGATCATTCGGATACATGTTCTTAAGTTTCAGCTTTAGTTCTGACCTTATTTCTTCATAGGTTATTAAGTCTTCTTCAAATAATTTTATATACATATTTACTGGATCAGAGGTATTTTCGCGTAATGCTTCCCCAAGCGGAGATTTATAGTTTTTATCTTCATTATTTATTCTGATTTTTTCTTCTAGCATTTCACTATACTCTATAGAATCAAGCATATTATCGAGTAGAGACAGTTCGGATAATACTTGAAGGTCACTTACATCAAGGTCTTGCTTTTCCTTTAATAAGTTTAATGCTTCGGAAAATTCACCTTGTTTTATGAGCAAATGTGGTAGGCTTTGTTTTGCATAATTGTTAAAAGGTTCTAATTGTATTACTTCTAAAAAGGTTTCCTGAGCTCTTTTAAAATCCTTATTTCTATAATAGTCATCCGCTTGTTTAATTAAATCTTTCACTTCTGCTCTACGGATTAAGTAGCTGGTTAATACTTTATCGATATTAGTACCTGTAATATCTTGAAATGCCTCATAAAAGCTTCTATCTTTAGAAGAGAGCAAAATTTCAGGTATAACATCTTCTCCATACATACTTACAAGCTCCTTCACTCCAAAATAACTTTGGAGATAAGGGTCAAAATCCCCATCTCTTCCCTCATAGAACTTTGAAGTAGTGTCCAGCTCTTTAAATTCCATTACTTCTATTAAATCTATATCTATATATGTATTTTGATTTGCCATTACTTCTGAAACGCCTTCATTAAACCATTGGGGTATTTCATCTTCTGTTATACCCTTCTCTTTTAAATACTTGGTTGTTCTATAATGTGTATATTCATGTACAATTAGATCTTCATATTTATATTTTGGCATTAGTTTAGCACTTTTAATATGTATCGAATTCTCGTCTGGAACGTAAAATCCACCTAAATTTTCGTAATATGAAGCATTGTTAAAATCCTTTTCGTTTCCATAAATGATTATCTTAAAATTATCTGAAGCATTGTCACCGTATAATTCATCTAACTTTTTCTTAACATTTGGATAAATCTCTTTAAGTATCTTAAGTGAAGACACATCATCCTTTTCGTATTTAATACTAATACCTTTAAACTCTTCTTGAAGAAAATTTTGATCTTCAATAGGGCTTATCACCATATTAACTACTTTATTGGTCAATTTGGGAGTTATTTCTTTTATAAAAAAAAGAATAATAACAAATAAGCCTATAATTAATATTCCAGCTAATATCTTAAAGGAAAATCTCAATCTGTACTTCACCTCTTAAAATTATATATTTCCACATATTTACTAATAATTCTACAAAAAAAGTCATACTTCCTGCACAGAAGTATGACTTATTCTTAAAACTGTCTAAATTGTTCTTCAACTCCCTCAGTTTGTTATGATTATCTCTTAAATGCTCACTTATTCGCAGGATTTCATCCCCTTTGAAATA
>VTTJ01000022.1 GCA_008364785.1 Bacillus sp. BGMRC 2118
AATGGCTAGTTCTTGCTCGACGGGAATCCCACCCGTTATATGATACGACCTAAGCTCGGCCGCACAACTTCCCCTTTACTTCAAGAATAGATCGGCTCATTATACCCTTATTTTTGAATTAATTTTACAAATTACAAATGATAACTAGTTTATATTCATTATTTTTATCTATTTTTCGTCATAGCACGTCTTATATCAAAAATTCCAATAGTACCACAAAACAAAACACCTAATCCTAATATGCCTGTAAGAATCCAATTATTTCCCCAGCTTATAATTACACTACATAAACAACTTAACGCAATAATAAATGCGCCATACTTAGCTCGCCATTTTTCTAGTTTTAATTTATTTTCATTTCTCAAATTAATAAGCACTCCTCGATTCTTTTACTCTATATAATTGTAAAAGTTGGAATTTGTTATTTGACTTTACTTCACTATCCTCTCCCATTAAACAATAAGGGTATTTACATCTATTGGACTTTCATTACTTCCTTACTAATATCGTTAACGCTCTCAAAAGGTATAGTAATAGTTTATAGAACCAATAAAACAGAAAAAAATCAAAAAATAAACCCAAGGAACTAAAGGTGAAAACCAATCCACCACGATATACAAAACCCTCAGCAGGGAATCCAAAGTAATGATACCCATGACTATCGACTTGATAACCGATTGTAGGTATGAGAGCAAAAATAATAGTTGAAATAAGACTTAAAAGATATAACTTCTTTTTAGTGGAGGGCATTTTAATTTTGGGGCTTAATAAAGTAACTAACATTAATACAATTAATCCAAAGAGTAATAATAAATTTATCATTTCAATCCCTCCTAAAAGCCCATTTAACTAAAGATATTCACATTACTTATTGGAGTATTCTTCTCCCGTTAGTCGAAAAAGAAAATATCATAATTACAAATCGTCAGCTAGGATTTAAATATAGTAAAGTACATCATATAACAAAATCTGTTTCCATTTATCGCCTTTAAAATCCTTTAAACAATGCTATTAATTGAATACAACTAACAGAATTGATGAAGTAATTCCTACAAGAACCAGAAGGACCCCTAGGTAACTATTAACTTTAAAGAATTTCCTGTTATTAAATATGAATAGTCCTGTAATTATTAAAACTAGGTTAACTGACAAAATCAAAGTTAGTACCATGAGCTACTTCCTTTCCATTTGCTTTATAGTTGAGCCCTGATATTAGGTACTCAGTCCCAATAAGCAGCACCATATCTATTTGATCTTAATATACAGAATATATAAAGGTTAGAGGTTAGGATTGATTTAAATGCAGTTCATTTTATTAATTCAATTAAGAAGAGTAGTAATCCTCCTTAAATTATTGTTCTCCACTTATACTTGTTCAACTAGACTTTCCTTTACTTTAATAAGAACAAGCACTAGTCTTGAATGAACAATCTCTGTTCAGATCTTTGAATTTACCCAAAAGATAAATAAGACTTTTTAAACCAGTTACCACTTACTTCCGTTTTTAGATATTTTTATTACATAGTAAAGAATAACCCAAGGTAGGATATACTGTGTAATCCATTGAAAGATAACTAGAAAGCCCAACCAACCAGTAAAATTTAGAAATGGTATGTATTCCAATGATAAGTAAATCACTAAACCAATGGCCATAGCCAAAATAAAAAAATATATATATTTCAATGGATCTCCCTACTTCCTAAAAGATAAAATAATAGCTAACTTATTAGAACTTAATTGTCTTCTCTAAACTGACAAAAACTGACTAATTTAAAATTAATAAATACTAAATGTCATTTTATAGTTTTCAGCATATTTATACCTGCTATCTCAAATCCTAGCTCCTCATATAGCTTCCTAGCTCCATCATTACTCCCGAAGACATGTAGTTTAAAGTAATAAACCCCTTCCTGTTCTAACCACTCCTCAACATTTTCCATCACTCGAGTTCCAAAACCTTTTCCTCGATATTTTTCGAGAATATAAATTTCATAAAGAAATGCACTTTTCTTTTCCTTTTCAACTTTTAACCAAACATATCCAATTAACTGGTCATAAATGAATATATTAAATAGATGATGTTTAGAGGTCTCAATTCCTTTTGGAAGTAGATCATTCAACTGTTTACATGCTTTGGAAAATGAGTCTTCGCTGCTTAACTCATGTACGTTTGCTGATAGGACTTCACTATATCTCTCAACCTTATCCTTGAAATAAATGTTAAATTCTTTTTTTGACATTTCCCTTAATACAATATTCATTTCTCTCTCCTATAAAATGACTTCTATAAATAATTATAGATTCGCCCATTAAAGTAACTTTCCCCTATACTTCAATAAGACCTTGCGAAAATCCTGCGACGATCATCTCCCTCATAAGTGAAAAGAATTATTAATTGAAAATTAATCATCAACATAATAAAGAGTCTAATTTTCTAAGTTGCTCTTCAATAGTTAAATGATTGATGGTTTTATTGTTTTTTTGAATACTATCTAACCCTATATCAATGCATTATAATTTATTTAAAAAAGAAAAATTTTCCGGAGGATTTTATGAAAAAATTATTTTCCTTACTTATTTTACCTTTCTTCTTCGTGACTGGATGTTCTCAGTCAGAACTTTTAGATTCTAACAACGAAAGTTACACTGACATAAAAATTGATACTTCTCCCCCAAAAAAAGAGGCCGAAGTACCTGATACAATTGGTTTGGACACTCAAAAGTTTAGAGAACAATTCAATCAAGCTGCTATTAAGTATGGCTTTAATTTTTTCTTACCTGATTTAGTCATTGATCAAGGTCCTTCACATGATACATTTAGTTTTGAGGTTGAACCAGGATTTCAAGTAAATGGTATTGTTAACAAGTTAGATAGCAGTATCAGAGAAGCTCACTTAATCAAGAATCCAGACAATATTAAAGTGGATTCAAAAGAGAGAAATCTAATTCAATATACGTTATCCAGAGTTTTAGTTGGATCTGTGTCCCCTGATTTAACCGAGGAAGAAATGAGTAATATTTTTAGTGAAATAAACCTATCAGAAGTAAATATAGATGAAACTACCAGTGGTGATACCGTTTATAACGGACATCATTACATTAACACAAACCAAGGGTTAATTATTAAAAGCGAATGAATAATTTAAGGTACAATTAATACCAAAGAGAGACCCGTACAGGTCTCTCTTTGGTATTCTATTCAATTTTAAGTACGCAGCCCTTTAGTGATGCCACTTTTAGGACGATACTTATGCAATTTCTCCTACTTTTCTTTTAACTGGGATATTATTATTCTTTCTTAAAGTAATCTTTCCTTTACTTGAATAAGTAAAAGTATCTCTTAACCGTGCCCTATTATTGAAAATTGTTCAATTTCAAACGAATAAAGCCATTAATATTAAGTCTTGATAACCGTCATCCAATTTTACACCCTTTGCTTTTCTTCCCTCTTAAACACTGTACTTATGAATAATCCCCACCAGATTATTAAAAGTAAATATCCAAGGAAAGCATAAATAGACCAAGCTGCACCTCGTTGTAACTCTTGGATTAGGTGTTGAAATTCATTTAAACCTTCTAGTCTTCCAATACTATTTATTAAACTAATAATGGGTATAGTTAAGGTCAAAAAGAATGTTAGAATTGACATCTTTATACTTCTTCTTTTTATTATGCTTATTACTGTAGTTGTAAGTGTTACAAATAAAAATATGTAATAGAAGAACCAAAACAAATCAGGAAGGGTTACCGTACTCAAATTACTCACCTCAATAAATTATTTAATAAAACTTAATTTTTATTTCTGTTTTCTAATCTTTTCTCTTTAATTCGTCAAATCGGTTCATAGCCTCATCTAATTCAAATGTGCTATACCATCTATAATCCTTATCATCTAAGATACGGTAATGATTACTAATCATATTTTGTTGTATTCGAAATTTACCACCTCTTTCAATTTCTTTCCACCAGACTCTTCCCCCAAAAGTCTTATCACTTGGCCGATCTAATCCATTATGAGCAATTGTTTCAATTACTTCTAACGGCTCATCTCCGAGGATTGATTGCAGAATTTCACTGTCCCTAAACAAAGCACATATAGCAACAGAATTAGTCCAGCCAGCTAAGGTTCTACCCTTTTCAATTTGAACTAGTGTTTTTTTCGAAATTCCCATAACTTCAGCCATCTTATCTTGTGAATACCTTTTTTCAAGACGAATTAATCTAATTTTTTCAGATATAAGTTCGATTACTTTTTCTCTATCCATAACTACCTCACTTTTTACCTTTCGGACTATTTAGTGTAATTTTACACCATGTTGCAAATTTAAACAAGAATAATTTTCCAGAAAAAAAGAACAACCAATTAGGCTGTTCTTTATTATCTTCTTAAACTTTACTTACCTTTAGTAAAAGAAGCACTGTCAGGATTGAACACAAGCTCAATTTAAAATATGTACGTTTCATACTAATTATTGTCACTACTCTTTTACAGATAAAATTGGAAAATCCATAGCAGGATTCATTTTCTCCCCACTACAATCTTGTAGAGTATAAACTATGGTACCCTCTTCCTTCTCATCTAATTGAATATCAGTACAATTAAATTCTTCAATAAATTCTTCATCAATAGTTCTATGAACATTGATCTCCTTACCGTTAAAAGTAAGTACCTCTTCCCCTCTCTGTCCTTCTATACCATCCCTTAAGACTGTAATCTTAGCCCTATCGTTCTCATTAACTTTTTTTACAAACTCATTCATTGCCTCAATATTTACTGGATTTTCAAGTGCGTTACCTTTAGCAACATAGCCTAGATTGGATTGACACCCTGTTAGGAATATAAATAAAGTTGATATAATAATTGTGTACCTAATAAAAACCATCCTCTCAATCATCTAAAAAGAATTCTATTTTAACTTTCCTCTAACTTTGAATTCAATAAGAAGGAGCATTAATTCTTCTAAAATAATGCTCTAGTAATAAACTCTTATTCCACTATTCTTCCCCGTTAATTGAATAAGAGGGTGCTTTTCATTTAGTTAAGATACATTAGTTTTCTTTATTGCCCTATACAAATATAAACTTAGCCAGCCACCAACTATGGCTATTGGTACAGTAAAAATGCGGTTTGGATTACCCTCTTCAACCCATTCAATATTTAAAATTGGTGCTACATATAAGAAAAACAATAAAATTGTAAATCCAGAGATAGACCTAATAAGGAAATTTTTCAAATTATATCACCAATCTTTAAGAGTTTTTTCGTTTGTACGAGAATATCGTATTTTGTAACTATGCAATAGCGAAAATCCTTTGTTGAGCTATCCTCCCCCCTTGAGTAAATAAGGTGAGGTTTTTTAGAAATAAAGACTATTCTAAGCTTAATGGTTAAAAAGCATCGTTTTTGTCAACCTACTACTTTAAATAAAACAGATCCTTAATTATGATTGCTATATCGAATGCCAAAGTTAAAAGAGATTATTTCTGAATCATCCATAGTTACACTAACCTTAACAACTTGGTCTTGTAAATTATCAGGCAAAATAAATTTGTTACCTTCAGTAGTTACCTTTTTTGTTACATGTTCATCTAAGTAGAATACCTGCATTTTGGTATACTTTTCTCTATTGTGTATATTTACTGATACTTCCGTTTCATCCGTTAACTTAAACTCATTACTCATAGCAGCGTCTATTGGCAACAGAATAGGCTCATCATCAATTGGACAACCGCTACTACCCTCGCTATCCCAGCAGGCACTTGCTCTAACTTCTTGAATTTCACCATTAACATTGAGTTCAACTATTGCTGGCTCTCGGTTCTGTATTTGGCTAAACTCTAATTTATTGATGTAATTAGGAATATATATAAATAGCCATACGAAAAAAGGCAATAAAATTACAAAGTATAACTTATTACTATCCTGATTCTTTTTAAAAACAATTGTGTCTACAACAAAAAAGATTGAAGAGACAAAGAGACAAATTATTAAAAAAGGTCCACCAGAAAACATGAAGATTCCTACTACCAAGGCAGGAACAACATGAATTAAAAAATTTATAAATAGCTTAAACTGAAAGTTCCTTTCAAGGATAAATCCAGAAAGAATATTTACTGGAGCTCCAAGAAATACCATAAAAGGAATCCCATAAATACTATACAGTAATAATGTGTGTACATATTCCTGTAAAAAATTTGTGTGAAATCCACCCATTAATAACGGCAACAATAAGATAGAAATAACTATTGAAATGATAGATACTAGAATCTTTTTAAAAAATACATTATTGTTCATTTTTCCCTCTACTAAAGTAAATTTGAGTAAATACCCATATATTTATGATATTACCAAATATAGCGGTATTTGTTCTTAATTATAAAAAGAAAAACATTAATCCTTACTGATACGCTCCCCTTTAAGTAGACAGATTAAAAAATAGCATCTGTTTTCTTGAAGGGGTGCAGTTCATCCTGGATCAATGCTCCAAATGAATTCCTTCTTGAACTATCCTTCCCCGTTACTCTAAGAAGAACATTGTGACAGTATGGCAAATCCTATGATGATTATTAATACCGTAGTAAATTTAGTGAGACAGCCACCTCTTACTAATGCTAAAGGATCTCCAATCATTGAACAGTTGATTGCATCCGAGTAATTGCCCATAGGATTGTTTCCAAGCTCTTTTCTTCGCATTTTTTCTTGGTCATCTACACTCACTAAACCAGCCCCTAGGATATTTATCTTTAATAAGTATTACGAAAGGGAAAAGATTAGTGTTTCACAATACTTCCCTTTAGTAAGTTGCCTCGTTATATTTGTTACTCTTTTTTCTTACAAAGAGAGTAACATAGATTAACTTTATTAAAAGGTAACCTAGGACACCACCTAGTGTATTTAGGATTAGATCATCAATATCAAAAGTACCTAAGTATGTAAATAGTTGAATTACTTCATACGTAAAACTAAGTAAAAATGTTGTTAGAGTGATGACCTTTAACCTAAACATCTTTTTACTTATTAGAGGTAGTAAAAGACCAAGAGGTGTAAAACCAATAATATTACCGACTAAGTTCTCAATTCTAATATTAAGGCTTAAATCTTTTGTTAAAAACATATATGTGATTATGGTTTTAAAAGGAATGAAATTACTCATCTTTATTTGAAACATATCAAAATGAAAATTAAATACCTCTGAAATTGCATAATGCTTTAACAATACCAGCTTTGTTAGTACTAACAAGTAAATAAACATTGTAATTACCAACAATGTTTTTACAAACATTTTCATATCGAATTACTCCAATTTTTATATTTTTTAACTAAAAATTCAATTAAACTAACCTTTCCCAATAGTGAAATAAGTTCCTTAAAATTTTCTAATCCTGGCGGTACCCAAATATCAAATAAAAAAGTCTATTGATGTTTTAAAGGGTTATCATTCTTATATTTTAACCATTTATCTATCTCTTCTTTTAAGAAACGTTCCTGGTTATCTATTTTTAAGTATGGGATAAATTGATAAGTTTCATAGCTGCTTAAATTAGCCTTCTCCATATCATCATTTTTGATAATGTTTTCTACTGATTGTTCACTGATCTGAAGATATGTGGAAAGTTGTGCCTTTGTCATTAAATCGGGTACTAAACTGGTTGATTCTGGAGTATTAACCACTGTTTCCGAATTCGAAAAGTTATTACTTAAAACAAAAGACGATATAATAATTGATATTCCTAATATAAACGCACCAATTAAATAATTTGACTGTTTCATATTCCTATTTCCTCCTAGAATTTATGAAATATACATTATTTGTATTCAATAATAAAAAGCATTAATCCTGCTTTTGGAGTAATGCAAAGATTTTACTTTATTCAACTAAACTTCCTCTATATAGAAAGGTAAATCTCTCGATTTCTCCTGTTTTCTCACAATATCATAGCCATCCATTTTTTAT
>VTTJ01000023.1 GCA_008364785.1 Bacillus sp. BGMRC 2118
TACTCATATCTTACTGAGGTGCTCTTTTTATTTCAAACCTGATATTTAACGATCTACAGGAATGCTAAACTTTTCCGTTAATGAAATAAGAAGATTGGTCCTTCTTCAACTTCCTCTTTAGTTAAAAATCATTGGTACTCTAACCAAACGTTAAGCTTTCCTAGTTTTTCGATTATCCTATTGGCTTTACCGTAGGGAATTTCCTCTGTAAGTACAAACGGAAGATTTTTTGCACCTTTTACTAGTTCAGGTGTAGGTATACTAAGCCCCAAAATATTTTTAATTTTTATTAAGTCCTTTAACGCTCCATCTTGAGTTTCCACCACAATGATCTTACAGCGTTTAGAATAATCAATATCTCTTTTTTCGTTAAACTCTAATTTAAAACCATTTTTCATCCATGTAATCAAGTCGGTTGTAATTAATAAGCCATTTTTAGGGTTCATATCTCCTGAATCAACTATTACTAATTCATCTTTTTCTAGTACCTCACGCATTAGAATAACTCTTCCACCACTGTCATCACCTATTGAAATAAAACCAGGTGCATACACTTCTGTTTTCCATGTTTCATTCCGTTCAGTAAAATCTTGTGTTCCATATATAGATATTCCCAGATTGGTAGACAAACCATTAGAATACTCTAAAAGCATCTTATATGAAGTAGGAAGTTTACTATTCAAATTCAATTCTAAGTTTGTTATATCCCTATTATTAGCTTGAGGATTTAAATGCAAGCCTTCTATATTGATAAATTCCAAATTTTAGACCTCCACTAATACTTATTAATGATACACTTGTTGCACTATTCTTCCCCTTTACTTCAATAAAGCTCTTTAAAAAGGAAAGCAATATTTCAACTATTTTTATTATGTTTAACACTCTGTGCTTTAGTCGATTTTTATCTATTTTAATTTTCCCCATAATACAGAACCATTTAAAATTTGCTAATACTTTTGTTTGTCACCTAGTCACCATATAGGTTCTAAATCTAGGTACAAATTTATAGGAAAGGTCACGCGTAATAGTATTTTCATTTTGTTTGACA
The DNA here is from genome assembly GCA_008364785.1 of Bacillus sp. BGMRC 2118. GTDB lineage: Bacteria > Bacillota > Bacilli > Bacillales > SA4 > Bacillus_BS. The sequence goes on from VTTJ01000023.1 coordinate 1,049, forward strand.
CTCACGTTTATCACAACCGTTATGACTGAGCTTTCTGTTAAATTCATGTTTTCTTCTGATATTACGTCCACAATAGTATCACGGCTAGCCAAAACAGAGTCATGATTTGTTTCTTCGGTAAACTCAACAGTTATATCAAGTTGCTTTTGAATAGTATCCAATTTCACAGCTTTGTTTCCTTCAATACTCACAGAATTGATAACAATCTCTGAATCTGAATTTTCTTCTTTATATGCTGTAAGTTCCAGTTTGTATGTCTCATACTCTTGCTCGTAACTTTCCCACGGAAGTTGATTGGTAAACGGAATAAACAGTACATCGCCCACCTTATACTTTTCATATTCTTTCTTTTTCAGAATAATATCTTCCGTCTGTGATTCGGTTTCAGGATGAATCAAGTCTACAATTGTATCTTCTTTACATCCTGATAAAACGAGCATCAACACTAAAATAAAGCCTGTTAGTCGAATATTAATTTTCATTTCCCTCTCCTTTCTCTTCACTTTTTATTATGTGTCCTTTTGAAACCGTTGTTGGTCACGTGTATTTTTTGATCCTAGCAGAAACCATGGAGCCACATCTACAACGCCATGTCCAATGTTCGTTGCACCAAATTTCGACCATGCGACCATCCATTCCAGCATTTCCTCTGGATTTTTTGGGAAACCTCCTTCTGGCTTAATACTAGGGTTGATATAATTAAACGTGCCAACATACCTTGAGTCGGTTACAAGTTCAGCTGTATTATTTTTTTCATCGATCGTTCTTCCGTTAAACACTGCTTCTCTTCCATTTGGATGGATATATTTCTCTTCTGGATATGAATCTTTATTGTCTTGAAGAATGGACTGACTTGGTGGGAGCAAAATCCATGGTGAATTGACAGCAGTGACCTCTTTGTACGTAGGAACTTTTGAGTTCTGTTCAATTCTCTTTTCATAGTGAAAATATTCAATACCCTCTAAATTAATTCTTCCGATAGGATTTGATTTCATCGCGCTAACAAAAATCGTCTCTATCAAAAGATTAACAAGATCTCCACGGTTTCGACTCACCCAATTTAATTCCTTTAGGATGATACGAGTAAATTCCTGGCCTTTTGTCAAACCAAATAAAATAATGTCCCTTCGAACATTTGGGAGTTTTTTCACTCGGTTCCAAAATTCAAGATTCACTGTTGTGAATTTCCCTTTTAGATTATTGAATTTTATTTCTCTAATTTTTGACTGAATTCTCTTTTCAGTTTCTTCGTAACAATCCATTGCATATTGTAGAAACGTTCCCACGTTTTCTAGTCTTCTTTCTACATTCTTTAAATCTCTTTCAATGTTTTCAAACTTCCGTTTTATAGAATTTTCTTGAAGAATTCTTGAGTTCAAACTCCATTTTAGCGTAGACAGTTCAATTTCAATATCTCCAATATTACGGGATGTTTTTTTTACACTTCCCCCGATATACTTTACTTTTTCTACTTCAATTTTTATAATAAGCGTTCTCCCTCCAGCTTTTCTAAAAATGGTTATAGATATTTATTTCATCACATCACTAATCTGATTTGGAGTCAATACTTGAACATAAAAGAATGACTTTTTTGGTTCATTTCTTATTCAAATAACCTTACCCTTTAGTGCATTAAATAGGTTTAACTATTTAAGTAATTCTTTAATAATCTCTTATATAATAACCACATGATAAGTAAATAAATTGGTAACAAAATAATTGCACTCGCCATATTAAATAACCATGGAATTGTACCCATATAAGCTTCTCTAGCAACTTGATCAAACCATCTAAGAATTAGAAATAAACTTATTACACATAAGGTTGTTAAAACACTGAATCCTATACTTATTCTATTAGTTAACTTAGTAACAAAGAAACCTATTAATCCATATACAATTGACCAAGTTATTAATAGTATAAGAAACCTATTTGCAATCTCCTGAACTTCCATTTGATTTGTAAACTCTTGAAAATCCATTCTTTTCTCACCCTCTAATCACATCATACAAATTCTTATTCAACAAAAGGAGCACTATTCCTTCTAGGATAGTGCTCTACTTTGTTAATTATTGATTCCTTATTGAACTATCCTTTCCCATTAGTTCAATAATTTCTATAAAAATAGCGTCAATCCTGTTTAGATAAACGTATCAGTGCAAAATGTTAACTAAGTAATAAAGATAAAATAGGTAATAAAATAAGTAGTACAATTAAAGTTTGAACCAGACCCTGGTGGGTGAGGTGAATCTTTAGCAATAAGAATAAATTTGTATTACTTTCCCCCATATTTATTTACTCTGATATCATTACATGTAAGTTTAATAAACATTGGAGGCATTATTATCTCTACATTTAACTTAGTTACATTGCTTGAGTAATCCTCTACAACTTTTATTTCATGTATAGTATAGGGGAGATTTTTATATTCCCATTGTCTTGCAGGTATTTCTTTATTAAATTTAGGTGTATGCTTAACCTCTAATTCATAACACTCTAAAAAGTAAAGTTCTCCCGCCTCGCATTTTAGATCTATTTCGTCTGCGAAATGTTTTATATCAAGATCTAAAACTTTCGCATCCCAATAATGTATGTTGTCTATAAGCTTTTGTTTATTCATAGCTACGGCCTCCAGTATTGTATTTGGGCTGCATGGGCTGTTTTAGATTTAAACTTTCACCTACTTTCAGTACCTACTAAGATATGCTCTTGAACTAATCTTTCCCTTTAGCTAAATAGTCCTTGAATAAAACACACATTAATCCTACAGGATAAATGCACTCTCTTAATTTAATCCCACTTTATACAACCACTTAACCTGGTCCTGTATAGAGGTCTATTTTAGTTCTTTACTTATTAAAGAAAGACTTTTAACTCTTTTATTGGTTTAATCTCATAGTTTATTCTCAAATCTCCACCCCATGTTACATAAAAATTGTGCTTTCTCGTTATTTCATCTTGACACCATATATGTTCTGAATTTCGGCACAAATTCATAGGAAAGATCGCGTGATAAGGTATTTCCGTTTTGTGTGACACTCACATTTAACACAACTGTTATGGCACTCTCTTCCGTTAAATTCATGTTTTCTTCTGATAATACGTCCACTAGAGTATCCCAACTTTTTACAAGTGACGGACTTTTTGCCTTTTCTGTAAAATTTAGAGGCATATTTAGTACTTCCTCGATATCCCGAAATTTCACAATCTTATTTCCTTTTACACTTACAGAATTAACCACCACCTGCGAAGCTGATTCTTGTTTCTTATAAGCTGAAAGTTGCAAAATATACGTCTCGTATTCTTGTTTATCATCTTCTTCTGTAACGTGATTTGTATAAGGAATAAACAAAACATCTCCAACGCGATATTTTTCATATTTGTCTTTTGTTAAGAGAATTTCACGATCAACATCATTTTCCGTTTCAGGATGAATCAAGTCTACAATTGTTGCTTTTTCACATCCCGATAAAACAAGCATCAATACCATTAGATTTACTGTTATGAGGAAATTAATTTTCATCTTTCTCTCCACTCTCTACATTTCTTATCTTCTTATCGTTTTGAAAACGCTGTTGGTCACGTGTATTATTAGAACCTAGCAGATAATATGGAGCCACATCTAGAACACTATGCCAAAAGTTCGTTACAACAAATTTTCTACTTTGAACCATCCAATCCAGCATTTCCTCTGGTCTTTTCGGGAAATTACCTTCTGGAAGTTTACTCGGATTGACATAATTATACGTTCCAACATAACGAGGATCGGTGACAAGTTCACCCGTTCCCTTTTTCTTATTAGTCGTATCTCCGTTAAACACTGCTTCTCTACCGTCCGGATGAATATATTTTTCTTCCTTTTTCCCATACTTGTCATCATGAAACACCGACTGATTTACTGAAAGTTTTATCCATTTTGATTCATCACTAATCACATCTTATAAGAAGGAACTTTTGAATTTGCTTCAATTCTGTAGTCTTAGTGATAATATCTAGATTAGTGCTTTTAGATATATAAATTTATTTGTTTATTCTATAACTCCTTTAAGTTTCCCGTTTTGCTTTTTTAGGAACAACCAGACCGTACCAAGAACCATAGATACAGTAAAGAATAGTATTGGAAACTGAAAGAAACTCAAATTACTTGGACCATAGTATTTTAATTGATGATACTTTTCAAGTATTTTTTCGTATGATTTCTTATACTCATATTGAACTACCCACTCTTCATTCGCCATTACTACAGTTCCTAAATCATAACCACTTGGAGTTATTAAACCTTTATTCTCAACAACTCCATCACTACCAATTACGATAGTTGCTTTTTGATAATCAATTGGATAAATTGTTGTAGGTTTCTTTCCTACATGTTTATTTTCCTCTACCCAGTCTTCTATATTTGTTGCTGGAAAAACCGCTAATAAATTCAGTTGATTGTGATATTTATCAAATATATCAATAAACTGGCTGGCTCCTTGTTCGGTAACAACATCTACCTCATCTAGCTCTGTAAATACTTCATTCATAATAGCTTCTTTTTCTTGTTCAATAATATCTATATTTCCTATCTCTTCCTTATTCTTATTAAAGATAATAAAGGAATTCGATAAATAATAAAGTCCTAATGCGAACGAGCTGATTGCAAATATTATAAGTAGTTTATTAAACTTCTTTTGACTGGTAAAGAGTAAAGACAATTTTTTAAATGGTCTTATTTCCTTCAACCTCTCATTTATATGTAGTTCTTCATGTAAAACTACTTCTCTATTCATTCCATCCAGGTGTGTTTTACAAATTTCACAAAACCCTATATGCTCCTCAATAAACTCCCTGCTCTCTTTACTACATAATTCATCTATATAAGACGGAAGTAAATCCCTAACAATAGCACATTTATTATCCATTATTGGTAGTACCCCTTTCTTTCAATTTAGTTTTAGCCCTATAGAAAGTAACCCTTGCCCAATTTTCGGTCTTAAATTGTATTTCACCTATTTCTTTAAAACTAAGACCACCTAAAATTCTTAGAAGGAAAACCTCTTTATATGGTTCTTCCAACATGTGAATGCTTCTGTATAGCGTAATTTTTTCCTCCACATTCATAAACTCATTTTCAGGTGAGATATGAAATGCATTCTCCGGATTAATCTGCCTTTTCCACTTATTATTTTTTTCTAAATGCTTATAGTAGGTGTGTTTAGCTATTTGACACAACCAAACAGACATTTTACACTTACCATTATATCTATCGATTGACTTTACAGCTTGATAGAATGTCTCTTGTGTTAATTCCTCAGACAAGTCTGCATCATGACAAAGGCACATTAAATATCTAAAGACATCCTTATCATATTTGGTGTAAATTTCATGGAGATCTCCCAAGGCTTTTCCTCCTTTCACCTATATATCCGATTAAGTTATATTTCGTTACAAATATTTAGTAATTTTATATAAAAAAAGGAAAAACCGCTAATGCGGTCATTATTATAATTCTATTCGTAGTAAAAAAACACCTTCTCTTCAACTATGCTTCCCCTTTACTCCAATAAACCTTTTTACTTTTTTTCCTCTAAATAATCTTTATACGCCTTTTGAACTCTGTCTTCATGAGGGAATGCATTTGATATTCTTTTATGAATATCATTTATTAAGTACAACCCTCTAAAAATACAGCCAACTATAATTCCAAATGCAACGATTCCACCAACGAGTGGTCCCATCATCAATAAGATATATCCCAGAATTGCACTTAATATAATAGATAAAAGCAACATAAACAACCCTCCATACAATTTAAATGTTCTATTGAAACCTTTAACCACAATGTCAATACTGCTGCAATTAATACAAGTAAGTCCTATCCATTTATATACTTATCTTTATCCTTTTCAATTCCACAAGAAAGATCATTAATCCTTCTAGGACTAATGATCTCGATTATACCTTATTCAAGTAAATTTCCCGTTAATGCAAACATAAAGACACCGTAATCATCTTTTGATTAGACTAACTGTTTTCCAGTCAATTATTAATATGAGAAAATACTACTTAGGAATCTCTTTTTCCTAATTTTCTTTGTACTTCCGGTAGAAGATTAATACCCACCCAAAAATAATAATAAAAAGAGCAATTTCACCATCAAAAAAGATGTTATATATTGCTGCACCCAATATAGATAAAACAACTATATAGTTAAGGATCCTTATTCTAATCTTTTCAACTTTTGCTTGCTGTAAATCTTCAATTACAAACCGAACTAACCAATAAACTAAAAAAAGAGTTAAAGTTGCTTTATAGTATATAGGACTCGAAAACAAAGCAACCAGTAAAACGGCTAATAAAAATAAAATAATTACTGCAATATCAACTTTTTTCATATTTAACAATCCAATCTATTGTTACTTTAACTTCATCACTTCATCACTTTTTGAAGATGGATGTATAAACTATTCGATAACAGTGAGTTTTATCCTTCTTAAACTCCCTCAGTTTGTTATGATTATCTCTTAAATGCTCACTTATTCGCAGGATTTCATCCCCTTTGAAATA
>VTTJ01000024.1 GCA_008364785.1 Bacillus sp. BGMRC 2118
GATATAATCATCTTCGACCTAAACTTCCGAAAATAAACATGTCTACCATTTTTAAGAACTACACTGGCACCGCTCGAATTTTCTATATTTATATGATTCTACAAACTACGTATTAGAACTTAGAAATTGTCGCACTTAGTTCTTCAGCTGATGCAGAAAGCTTTGTTGCTGCTTGGTTAATTTCGGCAAGTAGTTCAGATAATGAGTGAATGTCATTTGAGATACTTTGGCTATTTTCTTTACTCTCTGTGCTAGCATTTAAAATATTTTCAAAAACTACACCTGTTTCCTCAATTTCTTTGTTTCCTGTTTCTACTTTTTCGTCGATAGTATTAATTTGGCTTGTAACTCCACTAATTTGCTTAATTGTTGTATCGACTAGAGATGTAATGCTAGAAGAGGATTGTTTTGTTTGTTCAGCCAAATTTCGAACTTCATCGGCTACAACAGCAAAACCTTTCCCATTTTCACCTGCTCTTGCTGCTTCGATTGCAGCGTTTAATGCTAGTAAGTTTGTTTGGTCCGCAATACCTGTAATTACATTTACGATATCACCTATTTGAGTTGAAGTTCTTTCCAGTTCATCAATGGCACCAGTTATATGCTTGACCATATCTTTTAGCTCTGTCATGTTTACAACAACTCGATCTAACTGTTCTTTTCCTAGCTTTGAGCGGTTCTCCATTTCAACAGATGTCGCCATGCTCTTACCGGCATTTTCTGAGATGAGTGTAGACTGATGTACAATTTGATCAACAGATGCACCCGTTTCTTCAGACATTGCAGCCAAATTCTCAACGAACCCACCAACATATTCACGTAGAGATTTCTTAGCCTCAATGTCCTTCGTTTCCACGATACTAAGCATTGTTGCTTGCATTGTAGCAATAATTAATTGCATCTCAAGGTCAAAAATTCTAGATATAGCCAACATCACACGGAAAAGGTCATGCTCATCTAAACAAAGCTCTTCCTTCATCTTTTCCATCATTTTTGCCATAAGTAATTTATATACCGAAATGAACCATTGAATCTCTACACCCATTTTCACATAAAGCTGCCCAACATTCTTTCTGCGATCAATGAACTCACTATTAATGACACCAGTGAACATCGACAATACATATTGCTCACTCATTTCTCGGCTTACCCCAATATTAGATGTGTCAGCAATCTTTCGGATTCCTTCATGGTTGTAAGCTAAAGCAATTTCATAAATATTGCTCATATGTTTTTGTGCAATTGGACTAATTACCTTAAGGATTGCAAGATCTGACTTTGTTAAACCAATTAACTCTAACTGTAATTTCATATCAGTTCCAGCCGGCAGTTCAAGAACAACATTAGGTAACTCTGTATCTATTAACGCTTGAAGATTATATTTAGTCGCTTTCTTAGATTTAGTAAAAATCACATGTAACACCCCTTTAAATAAATATATATATATATACTGACTTATTATCGGCAGACATTGTAATTTTTTTAGCTTTGAAACAATGAAAAAAGCAATACTATAAATAAAAGGTGTTATTTATAGTATTGCTCAATATATTTTTGTTCTTCCTGTGGAGTCATTAAGTCATAGGCCTTCCCGACTGAGCCCTTTTGCAAGTGCCAAATTTGATTATGGTCAGTTACAGCCTTGGTGAAAGCTTCATCCTTCCAACGATGCAAAATGTCGAGATACATTTTGGAAAACTCATAATTATTGAATTCAATAATTTCAATGAGTCTATTCACTCTTTCAGGAGTAAGTGGCATGTGTGACCATTTATCCTCAGCTTTGACCTTTTGATGTGACATAGCATGTATGGTATTTTGAATCGCAATTTCACCCATATCAAGCGGTAATTCACTTTCTAATTCGTTCTGTTCCTCTGAAGGTAGTATTACATCCGATGATTCGACTTCAGTTACTGATGAAGGTACAATTTCTTTCGTCTCATTTTTGTTCTCATCTTGTGTGTGAGTAGAAATGACATTCCTCCAAATTGCAAAACCTACTATAAAAACAATGAATACAGCTATTAGAGTTATTGTTATTCGTTTAATAGTTAGTCCCCCTTTTTCTATAGTTATGATCCCTTACACCTAAATTCAGGATTTTTATGTAAGTAGAAGCACAATCACACAGTTTAATAGTAGAAAAACATACTTTTTAGGAATGGTGTATATCAGTGATATATTCAAAAAAACCGTCATCTAAGGTGGATGACGGTTTTTTGTAGTGGAGCATACCGGGATCGAACCGGTGACCTTTTGGCTGCCAGCCAAACACTCTCCCAGCTGAGCTAATGCCCCGTTTAATTATGGGAAAAGTATAGCATGAAATAAGGTATTCATCAAGAATGTTTATAATAATGTGCCCTTGGTAACAATGGAAACCAACTGAAGTATTTTGTTTAGGAGGTTTTCATCTTGAAAAAGATCTACCCGATAAGTGGAATCATTGTAGTAATGTTACTCACGATGATATTTCTTAACCCAGGACAAGACAAATATGTTTCGTGGGTGGGAGACAGACTTAAAGAAGAGAAGGGGATATTACTCAGCATTGGCATTGATTATGTAGCGAAGCCGATCATCTCAACTTCTACAACCAAAAAGGACTTTATTCTATTCTCCGTTTATCACACACATATTGTCTCAGATAAAGAAATGATCACACTTGGAATCTTCAATCAGTTTATTCCTATAAAAAGTATTGCGTATGAGAAATAACGATGCTCTAGCTGGAGTGTCGTTTTTTTCTTGGGGAAAATAAAAGTAATAAGCATATAACGGACATGCATAGTATGTAATAGAGAATATTGCGTGGGGGTATATCATGAAGAACTTCAAACTCATTGGAATTATCGCGATAATTGGAATCATTGCCGTTCTAGAGTCACCAATGATGGCGATTGATCCATTTACTGTAGATTTTTACGAAAGTGTGCCTGTTGGTGGTAATATGGAAAATGAAATCACAGTCTCAAATGAGAATATGTCATTAGAAAAAGAATTAGTCAGTAAGGATATTATTGATGGCTATGTTGTAGAAACATATCAGGAATTTGAAGTATACCGTGATCAAGAGGGTGAAATCGTTCGTAGTATACCAACCTCAAACTATGATTATTTGAGATATCTTATCGCGAAACCAGAATAAATCAAAGATTGTAGTTTTGAGTAAAACCCCAATAGATACTTGTATACATAAAAGAGCCAATCAAAAAATATAAAATGTAACCGTTAGTGTTTAATCACTAATGGTTATTTCTACTTACATGAATAAAATCTTATGTTCCATGAAGCACTCGCTGTACTTACTGACAGAATGGCTGCCGCACTACAGCCTATTCGCTCCCTTAAATCCTCAGCGTATTCCTTCGCACAATGCTTACAAAGAGTATTTCCCCTTGAACTTGCTGCTTCCTCTTTTATCTATTGTGCAGATTTCTTTCCTTTTAGAATACTTGAAGTTGTAGAACAGTCATCATCGAAATAATGATAGAACTTACCAGATCTCATGATGAATACTTCATCACCTTGGTGTGCATTTATCACCTCCGTAATAGACTTTAAATTTTTATAGATTTTCTTTGATGTTTAGTTATTCAATATTCTTAAGCAGAGGAAAACTATTATTAAAATAAGATTTATTCTTACTCTATCAAATCGTTGAACCTTGTATAATATATTGAAGGAGTTTCGTATAAGGAGGTAAACAACCTAATATGGAAGAAATAAAAACTGCGATGTGCAATGCAAAGGCTTCTATAGTAGTATCTGGGTTTCGAATAACAAGAGAACAAGAGGAATTAGTAAAGTCCAAACTACTTGGATATATAAGCGAAGAAGAGTTTCTAAAGCGTGCATTTGCAAAGGTCAAGAAATAGAGAAGAAGCAATGAATTTATCAGGTATAGGAGATTAACATGAATACATCATACACGAAGGCTTATTTCGCTTTAATGGTTGGAATCATCACTGTGTCTGTGTCTGCTATTTTTGTAAGACTAGCAGATGCTCCATCTTCAGTTACTGCATTTTATCGTATGTTTTTTTCGGTTATGTTGATGGCGCCCATTTTCTTTCTTAAATACAAACATGAATTGAAGAGAATAAATAAGAGAGACTGGACTTATTCAATAATAGCTGGTTTCTTCTTAGCTTTACATTTTGTCTTATGGTTTGAATCACTTCGTTATACTTCTGTTGCAAGCTCAACAGTATTGGTCACTCTTCAACCTTTGTTTGCTTTCATCGGTACATATCTATTCTTCAAGGAAAAGTTGACCATACGTGCAGTGGTTAGTGGCCTGTTTGCTGTTTTGGGTAGTTTTGTTATTAGTTGGGGGGATTTTAGAATAAGTGGTCTTGCCCTTTGGGGAGATATACTTGCCCTTGTTGCCTGCTTATTAGTAACGGTTTACTTATTATTTGGTCAAGATGTTAGGAGTAGGCTTTCACTAATAAGTTATACATTTATCGTATATACAGTTAGTGCGATCACATTGTTTTTTTATGTACTCGTAAGTGGCGATTCATTTTTCTCATACAAGAATGAGCAATGGATGTATTTTGTCTTACTAGCTATTTTTCCAACGTTATTAGGACATACAATGTTTAACTATGCATTAAAGTGGGTGAGTACTTCCGTTATTTCCGTTACGATACTGCTAGAACCAGTAGGAGCATCAATATTGGCCTATTATCTATTAAATGAAAATATATACACTTATCAAGTAATTGGTGGAATCATAGTCATAATAGGAATATGTTTGTTTATGTTTTCAAATAGAAGAGATAATAGTCAAATAGAAAGTAAAGGAGCCTAGTGAATGTTCACTAGGCTATCGTATTGGATAGGTTATTAGCAAACATGGCAAAAACCATACCCATTATAAAGCAGAATATCATGGTTCCTCCGTTTACATTCCCTTTTTCATCACTTATCTTTATTGCTTCCCAGTATCCTCTTAGAAAAAGAAAGACAGACATAATAAAAGATAATAGCATCGTCAACTGGTAGATCATCACTTATCCTCCTCTATAAATGCTTCTAGTAAATCGTATGTACCTTACTAGAGAAATATGAACATATTTCTATTAAAAAAATAATCCACAATCTATACACAAATAGAGAAGGTATATCCACAGGTTATTAACAATTACAACCAATTTATCCACGGATTGTTGTGAATAAGTACTATGAAGGAGTAAGGGATTTAAATGTTTTGTGGATAAATAAAAAACTCCACATAACAAAAGTTAGTGGAGTGATCGTGAATAGTACCTACTATTAAGTATGAAGCAACCGTTTAGATGCATTAACTAGAAGTATCATTACAATCGTACACAGTATAAAGTTCGGGAGCATATATGAACCATTATATACTAGCGAATAAACTGAAACAGGTGTCCCTTCAGGTGCAGAAGAACCAAAGAAGGCTACGCCCGAAATGTAATGTGCGATAAACCGAAATAATGAACCAACAAAAGTACCGATAATAATATATAAATTAACTTGCATCCTATTACCTGAAAGAACTGAATCCTTAATCTTTCTTGAGAAGATTCCGGCTAAGCCAATTGCAGTAAAAGCAAAGAAGTAATCATTAATTACTTGTATTATGTTTAAAAAGTAAGGATTCGTAATAAGTTGAAGTAAGCCGAATAGAAAACCTGTAAGCAGACCACCCCTCAATCCTCTTCTAAATGAAATTAGAAAAACCGGCACCATTGCTAATGATATCGATCCACCTTGAGTCCAACCTTTAATCGCGATAAGATCTAAAATAAGTGCAAGTCCAGCAAAAATTGCAACCTCTACTAAAAATACTAACCTTTTATTACTCATTTACTCTCCTCCTTATATAATGAAAAACAACAAAAAAAGAGCAATTAAGATTAGCTCATGATGGGCTAAATCCTAATTGCTCCTCATCAAAAGCCACATCCCTACGCTAGAATTAACTAACAGGTTCGAAGGGTTAGAGCAAAACACACGCTCATTCTCAGCCGACTGCGGCACCCCTTGTGGATTTTAAATTTTTTATGTATATAAATACTATACACATTACTGGTAATATCAACAATCATTAATGTTGGATTTATTTTCAATTATTTTTTTTCATTAAAGACTTGCGTCAAATTTCTGAGCATGGTATATTAGTTTTTGTCGCCGCAAGAGAGTGGTTAACACAAAAAAGATTTTTTAAAAAAGTGTTGACATCAAATAAGGTGATGTGGTAAATTAATAAAGTCGCTTCTGAGCGATTGATTGAAAAGTTCTTTGAAAACTAAACAAAACGTCAAGCGTGTTGGCTTTAAAAGCCAACGCAAAATTTCAAAAACTATCTATTATATAGATAGCCAGCAAGAATGAGCAATCAAACACTTTATTGGAGAGTTTGATCCTGGC
>VTTJ01000025.1 GCA_008364785.1 Bacillus sp. BGMRC 2118
TGTCTTTAATGTCATAATCAATAATTTCTTTATCGCTTAATTTGTTATCTGCCATAACCTTAGCAATCTGTTCTTCCAACGAGTTACTTTCCGTATTAATTGACTTGGAAGTTTCGTAAGAACAACCCAATAAAATAAACATCATAATAAGTGGTATGTAAAATTTCTTCATAAAATCCCTCCATAAATATTATTACGGTTTACAGATGGATTAAGTTTCAGAATCTTTAGTTTTTAGCTATCCTTACCCTTTAGTTAAAAAGTTTTTATATTATTGAAGGACGTTCCAAATCAAAGACATTGATTTGATTCTCTTCAAAAAGCTTTTCCAAAGATTCAATTCCGTTTTTATCAGCATATTTCATTTCTTCTTCCGAAATTGGAATTGCCATTAACCATGACACTTTTTTTGTTTCAAAATTGATTGTTTGCAACTTATCTTCCCAGAGAAAAGGTGGTAAAAATAAAATATGCTTCATAGAACTCTCTGGTAGATACATATTAATAACGTCTTTATAGATAGTTCCAATTGAACAATTAAATTCCGAATTGATAATATTAAATGCACAGGTTGCTAAGATATTAGGAAAGTGTTCAAAATAACTTGCTCCAACCAATTCAATCCTTAATGGTATGCCTTTTTCCTCATAATCAATCGAATACTCGGATAGACCCAATGTTGAATGAGAAATAATCCCTTCAAAATTATTGTCGTCACATGAAAGAATATCAATCGAACTTATATTATTATCGTCCCAGTATTTAAATACTTTCGGTTTACCTTCAAATGCCTTCTGGGCTGTTCTTGCAAGGATCTTATTTTCTTCCGTTATACTCATAAAAAATCCCCAATTCATTAGGTTTTACATTATGTAATTTTATATTAAATCTTCAACTAGATTATTCGTAAGTATTTCAACAAAAAAGAGCTATAATCCTCCTAGATTACTGCTCTTTTCAAATAACTCTTATTCCACTAACCTTACCTGTTAGTAAAAAGCAGCTACTGTATTTAATTTGTATCAGTAATACACGAAATTAAATCACTGGTCCCTACGCAAAGAACTCGTTATCTAGATAATTGATTATCTGAATATGGAGTCGTTGTTATTCCACTAGGATATAGAAAACGCAGAACATAAATAGCAATAGGTACTAAAATAACAAACATAACGGTACCTACATTAAATACTAAGGATATATGATTAATATATCTAGCAAAATCATCATTGGTATTAGTGTTTATTGTTATTAGTTCGCTAAGAATAATGGGAACACTAGCAATAACGTTATTTACACTATGCAAGACTATTGGGATTAAAAGTTTCCTGGTTTTTAAGTATAAAGTACAATATAATATCCCCAAGAAAAAGTGTCCAATAAATCCACTATTAAAATGAATTAGAGAAAATATGAAGGAACTAAGTAACATAGCTTTAATTAATCCAAAAGATTCTCCCCATTTATTAAATAAAAACCCTCGAAATAAAAACTCCTCTGCAATCGGGGCAAGAGTGATAGTAACGAGTAAACCAGCTATAGTCAATAGTATATTTCTATGTTCAACTTGATTAGAGCTAGTATCCTTGAAAATTTCTCTTAAAAAGTCTTCATTTGCAATAAACATTAAATTAAATACAGTTATGATTGCTGTAATAGAAAGTAATACGAAAAGAAGTTGTATCCCTACATATAACACCATCCATATATATGCCTTTATTACCATTAATACTGATTTCTTCTTGCTTGATATCTCCGTTATTATTAAAAAATGGTTCAGAATCTATATTGCCTGAACTAAGTGTAAAGAGCACGCCATTTTCTCCATAAAAATTAATGGCAATGTCTTTTGGAGCGTATGGATTATTTGGATTCCCTTCAACTATTTCATATCCAATTATTTTTACAGGAAATATACTTGGTAGTTTATGATCTATACCCTTTATCTTCAGTTCAGCAGCTAAATCCTTGTAATCAAAATCTACTAGTTTCAGGTTACTGCCCAGTAAAAGATCTTGATTTTCATCCTCTGGTTTATCTGGAATATATAAGATAACATCACCATAAACTTCTCCGTCTAATACAACTTTAAATTTCCAATATCCACTGATAGGTAAAGTAGCATTGATTGTAAACCTTTGTAAACCTTCGTAACCAGAAGAAGGTTCCGTTACGGCTTTTGGAGGGCGAATTGTGATTTGTAAGCCACTATCTTTATGTGTAGAATAAATGGCCATTTTTTTCCCACTAAATGTTTCAAATGGCTCATTAAAATTAATTATATACCCGTATGACTTATTAGCAGCAAGGGCTGGGTCTGGTAAGATCGAGAATAGTATATCCCCGTTCATAACAAACTGATCTCTTGGCTCCCAATCTTGTTCAATTAACTCTGGTCCAGTTTCACGTTGTAAAGGTAATTTCTGTAACGCTTCAAACAATCTATTTTGGATCTTTTCATCATCGCTTACATAAAACACCAATATGTTATTTATTTCATATGCTTTATGTTCTGTTAATTCTACTGTTGCTGTTCGTTCTTCAAACCTTTGAATTCCCTTTCCTCTATCACTTGCCGAAGGAAAAACAAAAACTGATAATGTATTGTGTTCTAAATTATATACTTCAGGTGAAATCCCGTTTAATTCTTGTATAAAGACGTTCTCACTTGGTAAATCCGTTTCTTTTGCTAATTCATATCCTTGTTCTGTTATGACGGTTTCTACATCTTCCAAAGTAATGTCTATTGTTTTAGAAGGATCTTCTTCTACTTCTAGTTGGCTACATGCACCCATAACAGACATTAATAGTATAAAAAGTAGTAGTTTTTTAAACATATAGATACCTCCTATCTATAAGCCTATTCATATTTTTTTGGTTTCATCCCTGTTTAACTATCCTTCTCCTTTACTTCAACAACAAAGGCCACTGTTCCTGCTAGGATCAGTGGCCAATTACATTTTACACTCGCCTCCGTTACTACAATAAGAGAAATTGACTTCTATATGACTAATCTTCTAAATCATACTCATATATTGGGTTAATACACTTCAAGATAGATACAATTGCATTATTGTACCCTGACAATTTTCCTATCTCCCTCTTATCATTAATTTCTTCGTCTTGAAACCGTACTGAAAGTTCTTTTATCATGTTAAGGTACTTATTTACAAATTCTTTTTCCTTCATTTCTTTAACATCTTCCAACATTTCATTATAAGCCAGCATTTCACCTTCATCATTATCTTTAAAACCTGTTTTATCGAATATAGTATTTGTTCTTGTGAAATGTATTTTCCTTTCAATAACATCTACTAATGTAAATTGTGTGAGTTCTTTATTATCAATCGGAATTACCTCCTGTTTGTGCCAGTTTACAGATAACAATAATTTGGTACTTCTTATTGAAGAATCCTTCCCCTTACTTCAACAAATAAATTATTCTCATTCAATCTAGAAGGAGGATATAGTCGCTGGGTCTAGAATATACTTTGTTAGTATTCTAAAAGGGGTGTAATCATGAAGAAAAGGATTGGATTTGGAACTTTGGCTTGGTTTGTTTTATTCTGTGGGTTTTGGTTTAATTGGCCAAATTCCAATTATGGTTCAATATTAGAAAGTATATTTAATAAGTTAAACTTGCCGCTTTATTCTGATGGTACACATGGGTTTTATTATCCTTTTTCGGTTCAGATTATCTTCTGGTTAATTGCATTCAGTTTATCAAAGATCTTCCCAAACGATTACGGTTCAAAGGTAGCTGGAAGGGTAGGATTATTCCTATCAATTCTTTTCTCAGTTCTATCGATCATATTCCTATTCTTTGGCTAGGCTCAGTTTAGTGCTTTAAACTCTATCATAACGTTATTAAACTAATCTTTCTCAATAGTTAAATAACTGATTACTACATTTTACAATTGAATAGTTTGTTAAAAGTCTAAATATCTATTTGTAGTAGATTTTATTCTGCGGGTCTATGTAAGTCTTTTATAATCCATTTAACTGCTTCTACTAAATCTACTGCAATATGATCTGGTTCAACTTCTTTCCATTTATCGCGATGTGTAGTAAGGGAATACTCTCCCCAACCCGTTTTAACTAGGACTTTCTTTGTTCCTGCAAGGTTAGCTGCTATCATATCTGAACTACCAGTATCGCCTACAACATAACACTTACTAAGATTTAAATTGTATTTTTCTTTTGCCTTTAACAATAGACCTATATTTGGTTTTTGACATTCACAATGATCTTCAGGCTTATGAGGACAATAGAATATATCATCCAAAAAGGCAGCTTGCTTTGCTAATTCCTCTTTCATCATCTCAAAACCTTTTAATAGTTCTTCTTCAGTAAAATAACCTCTGCCTACTCTAGTTTGATTTGTAAAGAGGAATACCTTTATTCCTAATTCATTTAGCTGTCTAATGGATTTTGCAGAGAATTCGTACATTGAAAATTCAAATGGATGTATGCCTCCACCATTACCTCCAATTGTCCCATCACGGTCAAGAAATACAGCTTTCATCCTCAACACCTCCAATAGAACATTTCTATAATTAACTTGTCTTTACCTCTTTCTTGTTGAAGTAGTCGAGTAGAGGGGAACCTCTTTACCTCTCGGTAAATTGCATTCCTCCCCCCTCACAGAACCGTGCTTGCGCTATTCACGCACACGGCTCCTCCTAGTTATCTTTTACAGAATGTAGCTAATCTCTTTTCTCAAGTCATATATATTTACCTTCACTTTTACGTAAGGCAATGGATTTTGATTAAGAAAGAGTCTGAATTTGTCCCAAGTAAAAGACTTTCTTTGACTTCTTCTATTGAGCCATTTATACAGTAAGTATCCGATTCTGTCTCTAAATTTGTTTACACTTGGAGTATTGTCAGTGATGCAGTAGTAGTTGTAATAACCTATAAGTGAGCGTTTAAATCTATCCAAGATTAGATGAATATCTTT
>VTTJ01000026.1 GCA_008364785.1 Bacillus sp. BGMRC 2118
CTACCTAAAAGTGGTATGTGGAAATTGGATGCTTATGTTAATGATAGGCTTCATGGTTCAGTTTTTGTAAAGGTTCATGAAAGATAAATTCAACAATAGGAAGTTAAAGTATGTAGGATTAAACACTAATGTTTTATTTTAATCGTCATTATTACCACTTTACTATTCTCTGCAGCTGCTTTTCAATGAACTGATACTGAAGTAAAGGAAAGGATACTTGAATAAGAAATCTTAATCAATCGTATCTGAATTTTATTCAGGTATGATTTTTTATTTTCAGCTGAGATACTGAAAATGGAGTATACAATTAGAATTTTGAAACTAAAGGTTGTATTGTCACGTATAAGATATTACAACTGGAGGGGAAAGAGATGAAGAATTTTAGGGTTATTATATTTATGATTATTGTATTATGTCTTTCTGCTTGTTCAAATGGAGATAAGACAATTATTAGCTTAAAAGAGGCTAATATTCCAGAAGGAAAAGCAGAAAAGACGGAAGTGTTTAACTTAAAATATCAAAGTGATGGGCTTGAAGTTGCAGGTTATATTATTAAGCCTGTTGAAATTAAGAAGGATGCACCTGTTATGATTTATAACAGAGGTGGAAACCGTGATTATGATCGATTAGATATAAATACTATAAATTATTTATCAGGTTGGGCCAGGAAAGGTTACGTTGTCCTAGCATCTCAATATAGAGGTAACAGTAGCAGTGAGGGGAAAGAGGAATTTGGTGGTTCAGATGTTAATGATGTTTTAAACCTCATAAATGTTGCTAATGAACTTCCTTATGCTGACACAGACCACATAGTAATGCTTGGTGAGTCAAGAGGTGGTATGATGTCTTATTTAGCTGCAAAACAAGGTATCAAAATAAAAGCTATGGCAGTTGTTGGTGGAATGACAGACCTTTTTGATACTTATGAAAACAGAGAAGATGATATGAAAAATGTATTGGAAGAATTAGTTGGAGACCCAGTAAAAGATAAACAAAAGTATATTGATAGATCAGCTGTTTACTGGGCTGAGGATATAAAGATACCAACATTAATATTGCATGGAGAAGATGATGTGAGAGTATCAATTGACCAATCAAGAGAACTTGTTAAAGAGTTAGATGAGCATAATAAAGAGTATAAATTTATTAGTTATCCTAGAGGTGATCATATGCTAAACACTCATTTTGAAGAGATGACTACTGAAATTGATTTATGGTTCAGCAAGTATATTAAGAATTAGTTTTCACTTAGGTAAGGCTTCATGAACAAGAAATAATTCTAAAGTAAGAGAGTTAGATTATGAAGTTTGTAGCATTCAGCTTTATAAGGAGGCAGTTAATGAAAATTAGACTTTTTATATTATGTACATTCTTATTGACAGCTTGTACTGGGAATCAATTTGAGAGAGAAGATATCGTAGCAGAATTGAATGGAAATGAGATTAAGGTTGAGGACATACTATGGCAATACTCTTTAGATGAAAACCCAGAAGCTATAGTTCTAGACTATTTGAAACAAGAGGTTGTTATTCAAGAGGCCAAAGATAAAGGCATAACTGTTACTGAAGAGGAGATCGAAGAAAGAAAACAAGCGATGTTTCCTAATTCCAATGCAAACGATAGATTCGAAGTCTTTGACGAAAAAGAGTTTTATGAAAAACAGGCGGCAATATTAGAAGTGACTCCAGAACACTACTATAAAGTCTGGGAAGCTAACACATATACTAAACAAGAATATGTTGAGAAATATATTGAGATGAATTTCGGAGAACCTACTGATGATGAAGATGTAGATGTGTGGGGGCAAGAAATAGAGAAACATATAAAAGAATTGTTCGATAAGTACAAGAATGAGGGAAAACTGATTACAAAATAATAAATCTTAAGATATGAATGTGAATTGATACACTTAAAGTAACGGAGAAGGATAATTGAAGAACAAAATTTGTATAAAGCTTTATTCCAAAAGAAGGGAGTAAGGCTTTTTTGTTGAATTTATCAATAAGAATTAAATAGTTCGAGGTGTTAAAAATTATTAATTTATTGAAAGTAAACAATAAGAATATCGAAGTATTACAAAAGGGTTCAGTAGGAAGGGTAATTGTAATTCTTACCGGGATGGGTTGTTCATTTCATGAGTGGCATGAAATAGTAGAGTCTATAAGTGAAACAAGTAGGGTTATCATGTTTCATAGACCTGGTTTGGGTGAGAGTGAGATTGGAAATGAGACGCGTAATACAAATGCTGTGGTTAACGAACTATATGAAATACTTAAATTACTAAGTATTGAAAAGCCTATATTGTTAGTTGGTCATTCGTATGGTGGCCTATGCGCACAGCATTTCGTTAAATTATACCCTAATAAGGTAGCTGGACTTTTATTAGTGGATTCTACTTCTGTAGATTTAAAGGTTTTGGATGAATTAGATACACCGATGTTAAACGAGGTTTCAACTGATGATGTCTGGATGGAGAAATGCAAGTCATATAGCACGAAGACTAGGAATGAATTATATAAGATAATTAAACCCGGTTTATCCCAGAATCAAAAGCAATTACCAAGTGAAATTCAGAAACATTTAATAGATTTTCAAGTGAATCCAAACCTTTATAAAGCAATGTATCTTGAGATGGATTCATGGAAAGCAGACGCTTTAACAATCAAAGAGATTTCAAGTAACTTGGACATACCATTAATAATTTTAGGTAGAGATAGGGAGTATTCCATTAAAGTGGCCATTAATGATGGGTTACCAGAGGATGAAGTTATACTACTTGAAGATACTTGGAGTTACTTAATCGGCGAACAAAGTGAATTATCTAAGAGAAGTGAAGTTATCTTTGTGAAAGGGTCGGGGCATTCAATACACCTAGACAAACCTGACATAGTTATTGGATCAATTAGTAAATTGCTAATTTAGTTTTTCAACTAAAGGGAAAGTTGAGTGCAAGAAGGATAATTATAGTAAATATAGAAGACTAGTATTTAGAACCGTTTAAAAATGAGATCAGTCTAAGTAAGGAGGGTTTTATGAAGCGAATTGATGTTGCATTGCTAATTATCGTTGGACTTATTTCGGCATTACTTTTTAATCTTCTTCAAGGTAAGTTATCTAATAACTATATAGTATTAATAATTTTTGTATTTGGATTTGTTGCTGCGACAATAAGGAGATTATTTCAAAAAAAGTGATTAGCAAGTGAATTTTGTGAGGAAATGCTTAATTTAGGAAGGATGGTTTAAAACTAAATATTAATAGGATTTTGCTCAACTAAAGGGTAAGGTTAGCTTAACAAGGATAGTAATACTGGAGGCATTATGGACAAAGAAAAATTAATTCAATATTTACTTGATGAAAACATTGACGATTGTGCCATAGACCTATCAAACTTTCCAGAAGAGGATGTTATTGTAGCACTCCTTAAAGTTGCAAATAATCTAACTGATGAAGAAATGATACGGTCGAGTTGCGGGGAATCAATAGCTTCTATATGGATTAAAATTGATAAAATAGATTTTGAAGCACTTAATAGCTTGGAAGAACCAGCTTTTAGCGAAGCATTGGGGTTAATTAAAAATAATAAGCCACAGTGGTATCTTGGCTATGAACAATATAAAATGCAACAATAATATCCGTTTAGAACCTTATCGGATACCTTTTATTAAAGTTAATCTATGTTACTCTTTTTGTAAGAAGAAAGAATACTTATAACGAGCAACTTAACTAACGGGGAAGTTTAGCATTCCTGTAGATCGTTAAATATCAGGTTTGAAATAAAAAGAGCACCTCAGTAAGATATGAGTA
>VTTJ01000027.1 GCA_008364785.1 Bacillus sp. BGMRC 2118
GAAGGAGAGGTAGAAGTTTTATCCGAAGGGCATTGGAAACTCTTTACACCTTGATGAGAATATAAATCGTATCCATAAGATAGTGGGATAGTTTGAAAATAAATAGAAACTTAATTTCGTGATTCTTCAATAAAGAAGAATCGACTTTTTTCTCTACAAATGGAGCGATAATCTAGAAGGATTATCGTTTCTTTATGTTGAACTCTATTGAAGTAACGGGGAAGGATAGTTAAAATCAGAATCTTATGTCACTTCACTTGAATTAATGTTAAAATTTAACTTAAAGGGTGAAGGAGTGAGTTAATAATGTGGTTTATTTTATTGTTCATTCTTGTGGTTTTGGTGATTGCCTTTCTTATAGACAAGCGAAATAAAAAAATTAAGAATAATCCTCACATACCAACTAATCCCAATGCCAAGCCTGGAGAAGATTCGAATTATGTAATGGGAGATAACAAAGGTAATGGTGGAGGGCAGTTCTAAAATTAGGTTATTAATCAGTGCGTTGATCTTTTAGAGATTAACGCTTGTTTTTTACTACAGGGGAAGGATAGTGGAAGAAGGATTCTTCACTTCTTAGTACCTAGTAGAACAATACTGTGACATAGAAGTAAATAAAAAAACCTCATAATCTAGAGGTCTTAAATGATGAAAAATACGGATTCAAATACTTTTATTAAATAATCGTCTCTTCGAAATTGATATATAGTTTCCACAAAATTAGTAATCATTATTTAAAAAATTATAGGATGCTATATAAAAAAGAAGTTGCATCCTTATTTTATTAACCTATAGATAGTCTGTTTTAAAATGATGAGGTGCTTTATGATTTGTATTTCATTGCTTTGGGTGGGCATTCAAACCAACCATATTTGATTAACAATTCAGTACCATCTTCTCCAAATTTAGAAACCTCTGCTGCTAATCGGGTGAAATCAAGACCAATATCATGTCTAATAGAATTTGAGACAGCATTACCATAATTGCTGATTCCTTGGGCATTTAAAAAACTGATTAAAAAGAGCATTAACTTTTCAGAAAAAGGAGGTTCAAGAGAATCTGTTACACCTGCATTCCATGTATTAGGTGTTGGTAAGTTTTCCTTGTTCAGCCTTTCTGACATTAGTCGTACATGCTTTTCAGCAATATCTTTTCCTCTTTTAAAATAATCTCGAAGCTCCTTTGTTTTTGTTACTTGAATAAAGCTGTTCATTAATGATAATCCCAATGAATTTGTGATTAGGTTATAGAATACACTTGCTATTTCTATTCCTGCTATTGGGCGTTCGACACCAAGCCAACCGTTTAAGAAGCTTTCCTTTTTAACAAACGATACTTCTTTCGGCAATGGAATATAAGGAGCTCTAATCCATAAACCTTTTACTAACAACAATTCTCGTGAATCTTTCAGCAATTTTAATGAACTTGTTAGAAAGTTTTCATAAAAATTAAAAATATCTTCTCTTGCGATAGTATTTATGGCTAAAGAACCATAGTTCATATTTCCCTTTGCTACAAACCACTGAAAATAAAGGATAAATGGGTCTGTATATAATCGCCTAGAATCTAACATAACATCTGATTCATTAAATCCAACAGGTATCGGAAAATTACTATATTTAAAAATCTCTTTAAGTTTTGTAATATTTTCATTTACTGAATTCATGGTTAAAGTGTTTATTTTTTTAATATCTGGATCTTCAACTATATGGTCAAAATATTTTAATAAACAATAATTTAATGTTTCTGCTTGATATGTAGACCATAAATATCCTATTTCAGTTGCTGTCATATCAACATTAGTTTTCACTAAAAGTTACACCCTCTTACGTTAAAATATACTACTATGTTTTACACATGTTTTTGAAATTATTACTTATTATTTTTTCATCTGCTTCGCCATTGATACAAGTACAAAATTTTATTTAGAAAGAACGTAATTAGAGTAAACTACTCTTAGGAAAACTAGAATAATGCTTGAATATGAAGGTTAATAACTATGTAAAAAATTATTAAATTTTTTTCTTTTAGGGTAAATAGATGAATAAAAAAACTACCTATACCAAGGTAGTTTTTTAGATAGACGTTTTAATTTTACACACATAGTATGCTGCTTAAATGTAAAAGTGCTTATTATTTTAAATTTTTATTCTTAAATTTTGTTCGGCGATTTTATGTGACTTATAAAAGTCCTTAGCCTTTTTGAAAGTAAAAAATGACATAGGGCTATGATGCCTCCTGATAAGTCTGATATTAAATCTAAATCAGTGTCTAATAAGCTAGGTTGATTCTTAATCTTAGGATTAAACACTATATCTTGGATAAATTCAAATATTTCATAGAGAGCACCAAATGAAGTTGAAATAAGAATAAAGAGAATTACAATCAATTTTTTCTGAAGGATTTTTGACCTTGCAAATTGTTGAATAATAAAAAATGCCCATAACGTCATGCAGGTTTAAGTTTGATGGAGCACACGTCAGGCAAACATAAGGGGCAAACAAGAATTACAAAGAGAGGCAGGAAAAACTTAAGAGCCCTCTTGTTTAGAGTTGTCATGCCCCTTGTAGCTAAAAATTCTGCTTTTAAAGCGTTACATGAATACTATACAAAGCGTCCTGAGAATCCATTAAAAAAGATGCAGTCACTGATAGCTTTATGTAATAAATTGATACGTGTGTTATTTGCGATAGGTAAGAAGCAGATTGTGTTTAGTGAAGAAAGAATGTTAAAGGATATTCCTCATATGGCTGAATTGCCGAAGGTAGCTTAGTCTCTCTCGGTACATCATAAGTCTAAGGTTTATAAGTAGGATTATTTCATTAATTAATAGACATTTTAAGCACGGATTAGTCAGTAAACAACTAAAATACGGACATAGATCCTGTCGGGAAGCATAACTGACATCTACCTCATGGAAAGGTTGGACGAAGGAATTTTGGAGCATAGACTCTGTGAGATATGGGAGGGTTGACCTCCATGAGAAATGTAGACATCCACCAGTGCGACCATACTTTAACTGGTTTTCCACCTTTTGGATTAAGGTGGCCTGGATACCTACAGTCTTTTTTGCTTCTCAACTCCAAAATTAACTAAACTACAACTTTATGCCATGTTAAAAATGTCTATTAAAAATGGATGACTATGATATTGTGAGAAAACAGGAGAAATCGAGAGATTTACCTTTCTATATAGAGGGAGTTTAGCATTCCTGTAGATCGTTAAATATCAGGTTTGAAATAAAAAGAGCACCTCAGTAAGATATGAGTA
>VTTJ01000028.1 GCA_008364785.1 Bacillus sp. BGMRC 2118
TATGGTTAAGTCCTCGACCTATTAGTATCTGTCAGCTCCACGTGTCGCCACGCTTCCACCTCAGACCTATCAACCTGATCGTCTTTCAGGGGTCTTACTTCAAAGAATGGGAAATCTCATCTTGAGGGGGGCTTCATGCTTAGATGCTTTCAGCACTTATCCCGTCCACACATAGCTACCCAGCGATGCCCTTGGCAGAACAACTGGTACACCAGCGGTGTGTCCATCCCGGTCCTCTCGTACTAAGGACAGCTCCTCTCAAATTTCCTACGCCCACGACGGATAGGGACCGAACTGTCTCACGACGTTCTGAACCCAGCTCGCGTACCGCTTTAATGGGCGAACAGCCCAACCCTTGGGACCGACTACAGCCCCAGGATGCGATGAGCCGACATCGAGGTGCCAAACCTCCCCGTCGATGTGGACTCTTGGGGGAGATAAGCCTGTTATCCCCGGGGTAGCTTTTATCCGTTGAGCGATGGCCCTTCCATGCGGAACCACCGGATCACTAAGCCCGACTTTCGTCCCTGCTCGACTTGTAGGTCTCGCAGTCAAGCTCCCTTGTGCCTTTACACTCTACGAATGATTTCCAACCATTCTGAGGGAACCTTTGGGCGCCTCCGTTACATTTTGGGAGGCGACCGCCCCAGTCAAACTGCCCACCTGACACTGTCTCCCACCCCGATAAGGGGCGAGGGTTAGAATTTCAATACAGCCAGGGTAGTATCCCACCGACGCCTCCACCGAAGCTGGCGCTCCGGCTTCTCAGGCTCCTACCTATCCTGTACAAGCTGTACCAAAATTCAATATCAGGCTACAGTAAAGCTCCACGGGGTCTTTCCGTCCTGTCGCGGGTAACCTGCATCTTCACAGGTACTATAATTTCACCGAGTCTCTCGTTGAGACAGTGCCCAAATCGTTACACCTTTCGTGCGGGTCAGAACTTACCTGACAAGGAATTTCGCTACCTTAGGACCGTTATAGTTACGGCCGCCGTTTACTGGGGCTTCAATTCAGAGCTTCGCTTGCGCTAACCCCTCCTCTTAACCTTCCAGCACCGGGCAGGTGTCAGCCCCTATACTTCGCCTTGCGGCTTCGCAGAGACCTGTGTTTTTGCTAAACAGTCGCTTGGGCCTTTTCACTGCGGCTCTCTCGGGCTTGCACCCTACCAGAGCACCCCTTCTCCCGAAGTTACGGGGTCATTTTGCCGAGTTCCTTAACGAGAGTTCTCTCGATCACCTTAGGATTCTCTCCTCGCCTACCTGTGTCGGTTTGCGGTACAGGCACCTCTCACCTCGCTAGAGGCTTTTCTTGGCAGTGTGGAATCAAGAAGTTCGGTACTAAATTTCCCTCCCCATCACAACTCAGCCTTTGCGGTAAGCGGATTTGCCTACTTACCAGCCTAATTGCTTGGACGCGCATATCCAGCAGCGCGATTCTCTATCCTCCTGCGTCCCCCCATTGCTCAAACGGTGAGGAGGTGGTACAGGAATATCAACCTGTTGTCCATCGCCTACGCCTTTCGGCCTCGGCTTAGGTCCTGACTAACCCTGAGCGGACGAGCCTTCCTCAGGAAACCTTAGGCATTCGGTGGACAAGATTCTCACTTGTCTTTCGCTACTCATACCGGCATTCTCACTTCTAAGCGCTCCACCAGTCCTTCCGGTCTGACTTCGACGCACTTAGAACGCTCTCCTACCATTGTTCGTAAGAACAATCCACAGCTTCGGTGATACGTTTAGCCCCGGTACATTTTCGGCGCAGAGTCACTCGACCAGTGAGCTATTACGCACTCTTTAAATGGTGGCTGCTTCTAAGCCAACATCCTGGTTGTCTGGGCAACTCCACATCCTTTTCCACTTAACGTATACTTTGGGACCTTAGCTGGTGGTCTGGGCTGTTTCCCTTTCGACTACGGATCTTATCACTCGCAGTCTGACTCCCGAGTATAAGTCTTTGGCATTCGGAGTTTGACTGAATTCGGTAACCCGATGAGGGCCCCTAGTCCAATCAGTGCTCTACCTCCAAGACTCTCTACCTCGAGGCTAGCCCTAAAGCTATTTCGGAGAGAACCAGCTATCTCCAGGTTCGATTGGAATTTCTCCGCTACCCACACCTCATCCCCGCACTTTTCAACGTGCGTGGGTTCGGGCCTCCATTCAGTGTTACCTGAACTTCACCCTGGACATGGGTAGATCACCTGGTTTCGGGTCTACGACCACGTACTATATCGCCCTATTCAGACTCGCTTTCGCTGCGGCTCCGTCTTCTCAACTTAACCTTGCACGGGATCGTAACTCGCCGGTTCATTCTACAAAAGGCACGCCATCACCCGTTAATGGGCTCTGACTACTTGTAGGCACACGGTTTCAGGATCTTTTTCACTCCCCTTCCGGGGTGCTTTTCACCTTTCCCTCACGGTACTGGTTCACTATCGGTCACTAGGGAGTATTTAGCCTTGGGAGATGGTCCTCCCTGCTTCCGACGGGATTTCACGTGTCCCGCCGTACTCAGGATCCACTCTGGAGGGAACGAAGTTTCAGCTACAGGGCTGTTACCTTCTTTGGCCGACCTTTCCAGGTCTCTTCACTTACCTCGTTCCTTTGTAACTCCGTATAGAGTGTCCTACAACCCCAAGAGGCAAGCCTCTTGGTTTGGGCTGATTCCGTTTCGCTCGCCGCTACTCAGGAAATCGCAATTGCTTTCTCTTCCTCCGGGTACTAAGATGTTTCAGTTCCCCGGGTCTGCCATCATAACCCTATGAATTCAGGTTAAGATACTACTCCATTACGAGTAGTGGGTTTCCCCATTCGGAAATCTCCGGATCAAAGCTTACTTACAGCTCCCCGAAGCATATCGTTGTTAGTCACGTCCTTCATCGGCTCCTAGTGCCAAGGCATCCACCGTGCGCCCTT
>VTTJ01000029.1 GCA_008364785.1 Bacillus sp. BGMRC 2118
TACTCATATCTTACTGAGGTGCTCTTTTTATTTCAAACCTGATATTTAACGATCTACAGGAATGCTAAACTCACCTTTAGTTTAGTAAGAATATTTTCAATCTTTTTTGTGCCATTTATCTTCTCCCATAATTCTATCTATAATGTGATGAGCATCCCATACTGCAGCTTCTTCTAACCCTTCACATTCTTCCTTAGTTGACTCATGCATCTCACCTTTATAGTAGATTGAGTAACCACCGCTTAACTTGTCAATCACACAACATGGAGGTGGCCATGCTTCTTCTTCATTTTTAAAGGGACGGCTTTCAATGACTGGCCAGATTCCTGATTTTAATACATTATCATAGACTCCTACAATAAACTGAAACTCTTCTTCCTTTGGAGCATCATCAATTGTATTACTAATCTGTTTATAGATACCTATGCTTGCATCTTTAAATCTTCTAGCAAAAGCAAGCTTTCCATTCGGCAAAGGGATGGAATAAACATCCCCTAACTTTATTCGTCTTCGTTTATTCAATGGCATATAGCAACCTCACTATTCCTATTCCTAATTAAACTATCCTTCCTCTTTAGCACAATAAGGAGTTCAACAAAAAGGGGCAATAATCCTGCTTCGGATCAATGGCCCCGTTACTTTAGTTAGATTTCTTCACAATCTAATTCTCCTTAGAACTAATAAAATCAATCCATTTTAAAGTATGAATTTCTTAAAATCAATAAGAAATTCTCTTCTCACATTACAACCAAGAAAATCATATTAAAACTTTAATCTGGAAATAATACATGGGAGGTGAAAATATGGATACGGAAAAATTACAACTGACATCTTCTGAAATTGGTTCCTTGTGGGGGGAATATATAAATGGAACAGCGGTAGACGTAGTAAATAGATATATGTATTCCATTATTGAAGATGAAGCTATAAAAGCAGTTTTTCATGATGCTCTCAAAACATTCGAACAACAAAAGAAACAAATTAAGACTTTTATTGAAAATGAAGGATTTCCTGTCCCTATTGGATTTAATGAATCCGACCTGTATTTAGGAAAACAGAGATTGTTTACAGATGCATTCTGCCTGAATTATATACACGTAATGACATTACATGGATTATTAGGGCATATCACTGCCTTAAGCATTTCTGTTAGAAAAGACTTAAGGGATTTTTATGACTCATGTGATAATGATGCAAAAAATATGTATCACCAAACGATTGATTTATTGCTTGATAAAGGACTCTTTCAAAGAGATCCCTTATATTATGCAGATGAACACCCTCAATACATTTCAAGCAATGATTTCAAAGATGGCTTTTTGGGAAAGGGCAGAACGCTTGCTGCGACAGAAATCATTAGTATTTCTTTTAACCTCAAAAAAAGTATTCTCGCTAAAACCCTTTCTATCGGATTTGCCCAGGTGGCAGGTTCTAAAGATGTAAGAAAATTTTTAACTGATTCTGAGAAAACGGCTGATGGACAAATAAAAGCATTATCAAAAATATTACAGGCTGATAACCTACCAGTTCCAAAATCATTGGAAACTGAAGTGACCATTTCAACTGACTCCCCATTTTCTGATAAATTATTAATGTATCACATGGGATTTTTGTTTCAAGCCGCACAAAACTATCATGGTGCAGGTCTTGCATCAGCCATGCGAACAGACCTCGTGACCACATATGAGGCAACTATTTTACAAAATCTTATGGTTACAAAAAACTGGTTTAAAATTATGGTAAAGAATAAATGGTTAGAACAACCCCCACTTGCACCGAATAGAAAGGAAATTGCAAAACAAAAATAAAAAAAATGTGCCCTTCCAAATCGGACGGGCATATTATTTTTTAGAAGAGCCTTCTTCCACAAAACTGCACTTTTGTTAAATAAGAATTTCAATAGAAAAGTGCAATAGTCCTTTTGGATCAATGCACCAGATAGTCTATGATTGATGAATAAGGAGTAACCTACTCCTTTCTTGATGGCATTTGTCAGCCACCCTCAATACAGGTTGATGTAGAGCTTCCAACAGCATAATTTAGTTCTTTAAGAAGTAAAGTAAGCTGCTCCTCTTCAACCAATTCCTCTAAAGTCTGTTTTGTAAGTGGTATTTTATTTTTCTTAAATATATCTGCTGTAACATCCCAAACCTTCAATATTCCTTCAGGGGACATATTGGTCTGAATAACCATAAACGTTTCCTCCTTTTTGAATTTTCTTATCACTTCTTATTCAACTCCCTCAGTTTGTTATGATTATCTCTTAAATGCTCACTTATTCGCAGGATTTCATCCCCTTTGAAATA
>VTTJ01000030.1 GCA_008364785.1 Bacillus sp. BGMRC 2118
CTACCTAAAAGTGGTATGTGGAAATTGGATGCTTATGTTAATGATAGGCTTCATGGTTCAGTTTTTGTAAAAGTTCATGAAAGATAAATTCATCAATAGGAATTAAAGTATGTAGGATTAAACACTAATGTTTTATTCTAATCGGCATTATTTCGTAACGTTACTATTCTTTGAGGCTGCTTTTTAATGAACTGTTATTGAAGTAAAGGAGAAGTTAAGTTCGAGAAGACATTAAACTAATCTGATCAATAAGATTTGTAAAATGTTACAATAATAGTAAGTATTAAGAAGGCATTAGTCCAATAAGGATAACGCCTTTTTTATTTTTTTATACTATGACTAAAATTTTATATATAACTGGAGTGGAGTAATTAAATGGCATTTTGGATCTCTATGATAGCGCTGCTTTTAATAATTGTTATAGCGTTACTATTTGTGTTTGTTCTTAGAGAACATATTTTCAGCCGGAAGACTAGTAGGGTTTTAATATATATCGCTATTGGGTTTATTATTATTATTATTATTATTATTATTATAGGTGGATTTAAGCTTCTTACAATGCCATTAATAACTCAAGAGGAAGCTGGGGATATAGCTAAGGATACTATCTCTCCTTACGTGGAAAAGAAAATCTATGAAAGCCAGATTCACACTGAAATTAATAATGGAAATTATTTAGTATCAATAGACTTTAGGGAAAAAGGCTATGCTGAGGTCATAATAGATACACGAAGTGGAGAAGTGTTTTATGCAATCATAAATAATTTTAATGGTGAAGATATAGAAATATATTAGCTCTCACTTGTAGAGTATGGACCGTATTTCACTAAGTTAAGGATAGTTTAGTAAAATATGAGCTAAGGGGAATTTACTTCTTAGAGTGGAACATAATATTTTAGATATTCTTTGTGTTTTTTACGTTATTAAATTATTTATAAGAATCTTATGGTGAGGTATCTATGAAAAAGATATTTAAACTGATTTTATTACTATTTTTGAGTATTGTTTTTGTATTTATACAACCATTCATAATTGGTACGAGAGTTGAAACACTCCAAGAACTAACAGATGTTAAGTTCGGATTTCCTATAACATATACTTCTATGAGTTTGCATTTGTCACCTACGGAAGATGATCTACCAATAACGGTTACAATGCCCGGTCCTAGACAAAGTGGTTTAACAAATTATTATTCAAATATTATATTTTGGATCGACGTATTAATAATTTTTATTTCAATATTATTCATAACGTTCCTTTGGAAAAGGTTAATGGGTTATATGAATAAAGAATGAAAAAATATCGCCACTTAGAATAGTTTGGGATACAATAGGCTTTTTAAGCTTTGGATGTATCGATATACACCTACGAAGTTGATCTTTTTGGATTACTAATAATGGTAGTGTGATATAGGTTTTAATTGAACTATAGGGGAAGGTTAATTCAACAAAGAAAATATAGGAAAAGGATCATATGATTGCTAATCTTATTATGGGCTTTAGGGGAGTGGAATCTTTCTATGTCTAAGAAAATAATAATCTTCTTTTCGTTAACTGCTTTTTTAGTCGGGCTGTTTTTTATAAACTCAGCAATAAAAGATGATGAAAAAGAAATTAAAAAGGCTATGTACACAGTAAGCCAGCCTATGCAAAAGATTGCTCATATTGAATATTTAGATGGTAATCAAGCTATTGTCTTTTATGAATGGGGTCATCAAGAAAACCTTCATTTCGGAAGTGCTCTTTTTAAGAAACACATACTTGGATGGAAACTTATTAGTAGTAGCACTGGTAAGCTTTTAGATGGATATAAGTTAGATTGGGGTTTTTCAAATTTAGAACCTCACTTTACAGACTATACCGACTTAATCAGAGGGAAGATTCTTGATACTAAAATAGAAGAAGTTATCGTTAAAACTAATGGTGGAAACGAATATAAAGCAAACCTAATTGAATATAACCCTGACGAGAAGTTTTGGTTTTTAGTTACTAATGGAGAAGACCTTTTAGGCTCTACTATCATAGGTTTGTCTTCAGAAGGTAATATAATTGATCAATTCGTTCAATAACTTTGAATATCTTTTTTTATAAACGGGTTCGATAATTCAAGTAAGATTATCGCACCAATTAGTTTTCGGTTGTTTAGCTAACGGGGAAGTTGTGCGGCCGAGCTTAGGTCGTATCATATAACGGGTGGGATTCCCGTCGAGCAAGAACTAGCCATT
>VTTJ01000031.1 GCA_008364785.1 Bacillus sp. BGMRC 2118
AAAACTGATTGAGCTGCGTCTATTTAAGTATGGCCATTTCATAAAGTTACAGAATTTAATTTTCATGGTAGTTTAAGTGAAAAGCTTCACAAAACTAAAGTGAATAAATGCTCTAACTCCAAATAGAAAAAGAGCTCTTTCCAGGACTATTGCTAGTTAACGAAATAGTAAAAGATATTAGTCAACATATCGAATTAAAAAATCCTTGAGAACAAAAAAGCATAGTAAGCACTATGCTATTGAAAATATAGATATAAGTTCTTTTAGTTAAGAAGACAATAGCATATAGGACACCGATAAGAAGACTATAATTATTGCACCAATAAATAAGGAATAGGACTTATTCCTATTTCGTTTAAAACTAATAGCAATGTATCCAATTGTGCATAGGATTGTAATTGTAAAGAAAACGGTGATTATTGTCATAAACATAGCAGTAGTTCCTTTCTAGAAAGATAAATCATAGAGTCCTCACTATAGTATTGAATTACACATATAATGAAAATTCTCATAATAAAAAGAGTAGCTCTACACTACTCTTTGAGTAATATTCTCTATTTATAATGTAAAGTCCTCCTTCCACTTACCTTCCCTTTAGCTTAATAAGTTCAACTTAAATAAGCGATAATTAGAAAGTATGTTTGTTTGCTTAGAAAGCAGTGAATATTCTTGGAAAAACGAATATTAAAAGTAGCCCAACAAAAGTAAATACAATGTACTTCTTTTTATCAGTTCCTTCTTTTAATTCCCAAATTCCAAGCGTTACTAAGTATAATCCAATCATAAGTGTTAATAGAAAAATTAGTGCCATTAAACATTCTCCCTTCCCCTAAATGTTACCATAAGAACGGTTAACCCTTATTCAACAATCCTTACCCTTTAGCTTAATAAGTTCAACAAAAATAAGCGATAATCCTTCTTGGATCATTGCCCCCTATAGTTTAAGTGAAAAATTTCACAAAGTCTTAGTTCGAAGCAATAAACTTAACTTCAAAAAGGAAAAGCATTAATGTTAAATGAGGTAAGTTAGAAACTGAAAGCGTGGTTTATATACCACGCTTTTTGCATTAACATTTCTAGAATTAGTTTTGTGGTGATTGCAGATTATCAATTCTCCAGAGTGCTTGTTGAGCGTCCACAGAACTTTCAATATAAAACATATACTCATTTTTTGGGTTAAGGACTTCAAAATCTATTTTCAATTCAACCGTTTCATCTGGTTTAAGTTGTATATTGGAAGTGTTTTGATCAAGCACCTTTCCTTCATATGACTTTCCTTCTTTTTCATCTTTTAAGGTATATTTAAATTCTGATAGCCCAATTATCTTACCTCTTACATTTTTTATAGAGACGTTTACAATGACAGAATGGTTACTACCATCCAAGTACGCACTATGTACAGTGCTTAAGAAATAACCTCCTTTAGCACTTTCACCAACTAATAGAATACCTTGTTCCAAGCGGCTCTCATCATCTTGTTCGAAATTTAATAAATCTTCATTTTCTTTTTTTGTGACTGGTTTTTCAGTTGAACTTTTTTCAACTGCACTATCAGTTTTATCTTCTGTGCAAGCAGTCATAACACTAACAAATAATAGACTTAACCAAATTAAATTGAATAATTTTTTCATACATATCTCCTCCTTAATCTTCTCTATTTTGTGCGTCAATCTCTATTATAAGTCATTAAATAAAACTGTTATAAAAACAACAACACACTCAAAATGGGAAAGTATTAAGGAAGACATAAAAAATCTTACTATGGGTTGGGATTTTCAAACTCTACTTTTTAATCATATCGATACACCATTTTACGATTACTATTACTAGTAGGAGAAGCGGTATTCCTTGGATAAAGAAAAATCCTGCCCAAAAGTTTAACATAGTGCTGGTCGGAGAGTCTGTTGCCATTATACCTATAAATAAAGCTAATGGAGTAGTGGCTACATTCACACCTAAGCCAATCATAACAAATGTTAACTTTTTCCCTTTAATTTTCGGTAATTTAGCCGCCCAAAATAAAGCTCCAGCTATAGCAAAAATAACTAGAGGAAGTCCATTGAATATCAAAACATCCAAAACCTCTACCTCCTGAACTAAAACGTTTTCCATTATCTTAATCATATTCTTATAATTGTATTAGTCGAGTAGAAGGGAACCTCTCTACCTCTCGGTAGATTGCGTTCCTCTCCCCTCACAGAACCGTGCTTG
>VTTJ01000032.1 GCA_008364785.1 Bacillus sp. BGMRC 2118
GAAGGAGAGGTAGAAGTTTTATCCGAAGGGCATTGGAAACTCTTTACACCTTGATGAGAATATAAATCGTAACCATAACATAGTGGTATAGTTTGAAAATAAATTGAAACTTAATTACGTGATTCTTCAATAAAGAAGAATCGACTTTTTTCTCTACAAATGGAGCGATAATCTAGAGATTATTGTTTCTTTATGTTGAACTCTATTGAAGTAACAGGATAGGTTAGTGGAAGAAGGAAATGGAAAATAAAAAGCAGAATCTATTAGAAAAAATGATAAGGGGGAGAACAATGAAAAAAGCATTACTGGTTATAGACGTTCAGAATGGGATGTTTCAAGAAGGTAACGTTGTATATAAAGGCGATAGTCTACTAACAAATTTAAAAGCACTAATCGCTCAGGCACGATCTTCCAAGACACCAATTTTCTATATACAGCATAATGGACCTACTGGGCATCCTTTAGAGTATAGAACTAGGGGGTGGGAGATTCATCCTGACATTACTCCAAGTAATCAAGATGTTATCATACAAAAAACTACTCCTGATTCATTCCTTAATACTTCTTTAGATGATGAACTGAAAAAACAAGGGATTGAACATTTAATAATTGCGGGAATTCAAACAGAAGCATGTGTGGATACAACTTGTAGAATCGCTTTTAGTAAGGAATATAAAGTCACTTTAGCTTCAGATACACACAGTACGTGGGATTCAGAAGACATTACGGCCCAACAAATTATAAACCATCATAACGGAGTATTACGTTGGTTTGCTGATATTTCCCCAAGTCAAGACATTACATTTAATAGCTGATTGAAGTTACGTAATTAAAATATAGGGGGTAAGAAAAAAAGATGAAGATCGCTGCGGCTATCTCGTTTTCTTAACGAGCTATAGGGTGAGTATAGCTCAATAAGCATTGGTAATCATGTAGCAATTGAAACAGGATATAGTTCATATATTGTAATTAGATAAACAACAGTAGGGGTGAACCATGAAAAACAATAGTAAAATATATATTTTTAGTATATTCTTTGGCCTACTTCTATCTATGATTCCTACTATAGGACAATATGAACAGTACAAATATTTCGGTAAGCCAGCATTAACTCTTTCATTCTATGAAGACTGGAAATTTGGTTTTAATCCATTGGGATTATTGTTTAATATTATCATCGTTTTATGTTTACTTAGATTTATATACTTTTTAAGAAAATCTTTCTTTACTAAGAATAGTCGTCTTTAATGAGAGCTATTTTATGGCAGTAAATACTGCTGTTTAAGGGAAAATGAGTAACATAATAAGTCAAGAACGTCCATTTATCCTAGCAGGATTAATGGACGTTTTTGTTGAAGTAAAGGGGAAGGATAGCTAAAGAAGAAAATGGAGACTTACCTATTTGGAGGATAAATGAAAGAACGAAACATATTTTTTAAATGTCTAATTTCATTTAATGATTTTAAAGAAAAGTCTTCTGACGAAATTATAGATATAATTGCAACAAATCTATATAAGAATGAAAACTTAAATATTAAAGATGAAGAAATATTTTATAATCTTCCCGAAGTTATTAGGGACATTATCTTATTAATTGATTTTGACACAGAAGTTACAATGCAAGGGATACTAGGTTTTTTAGAAAATTCCACAGGTTTTTATTTGAAAGATACTATTAATACCTTTGAAAAGATACAAGCGAATGAGGACCATATAATACTAAATAAGATAGAATCCATACTGAAGAAATATAACATTTCAACAAGAGGTCTAAGAAATAACGTAAATAAACAAGGATTGTACAATATAAAAAATTTTGAAGAACTTCATGGAACAGATTATGAGAATATGGCAGAAGAACTTTCTATTTTGGCAGATAATCTATACATATATCATGAAGAGAGAAATGTTTTTGACCTTCTTTCAAAGTATGTAAGCAGAGAGAAGAATTTCTTAATTCGTGAATTAGAAATCTAGATCAAAGCTAAAAGGAGAAAATGACTAGAAATTTATTCTTCTTCGACTAACGGTGTAGTTTAGCATTCCTGTAGATCGTTAAATATCAGGTTTGAAATAAAAAGAGCACCTCAGTAAGATATGAGTA
>VTTJ01000033.1 GCA_008364785.1 Bacillus sp. BGMRC 2118
GACACTCATATCATACCAAGAGGTTATTTTTATGTTCAAATGCCATTTTTAATCATTATAGGAATGCTTCCTCGTTTGTTTAATAACTTCAACAAATATAAACGATAATCCTTCAAAGATCATCGCCACCTTTAGTAGAACAAAGGGAAAATAAACTCATTGAAATATACCCTTTGTTTAATTCAATCTATAAATTAATTGAACAACTCCAGAAGAAAACTTTTTGGTTTCAACTATTTGTAGATTTAATCTCTTGTTTATATCTATAAATAAAGGTTTTCCTTCTCCCAAAATAATTGGATGAACAGATAATCTAAATTCATCAACAAGTCCCAAATTGATAAAGGTTGTAATAAGACTTGATCCACCATATAGCCAGATGTCCCTACCGGGCTTTTTCTTTAACTTATTAACTTCTTCAGCAATGTTATCATTTATTAATATCACTCGATTATCAGTTTCCTTTTGTGTTCTGGAAAATACATACTTCTCTTTGCTATGAACCAATCTCCACATTTCTTTATCGGTATCCGAGTCTTCATTTTTTGGAATATATTTCCCCCATATATCGTAGCTTTTTCTACCATATAGTATAGTATCAATTTGATTCAAAAATTTATTGAAATCCATATCAGGGTCCATAATGCACCAGTCAACTTCTCCATTCGGCCCTTCAATAAATCCATCTAAAGTAACTGCTAAATCTAAAATCACTCTTCTTGCTCTCTCGTTAATGGTCATATTCTTATCTCCTTTTATCTTATAGAATTTCTCTAATTGTTAAAATCATAAGGTATAAACTATACTATACGAAAAACATGACAAGTAATGACATGATTAAATGAAAAAGGTGATAAAAATCTCAAAAGCCAAGCGTCTAGTAGATATTCTTATGTTTGTTAAGTTGATTTTCCAACACCCAGGTCCTGAAATAATATAAACCCTGTTAATATCCATTTAATCAAACTTTCCCTGATTAAATTTTTCTACAAAAAGAGCCTTACTTTCATGTAAGGCCATTAACATAATTTGTATATTCGATATTCAAAATGCTAATCCTTCTTGTACTAAACTTACCCTTTACTTCAATAAGGCAAATTTACTTGCTACTATGACTTTAAAGCGGTAATGGGGTATCTGGTCTTTTTGCACAAAAGTCACATTTGGTATCTCCACACTTCTTTTCAGTCCAAAAGTTACATTTAGGACAAAAATAAGCATCATAATCCTCATAATATACCAAATATGTATTACAGATGTTGCAATTTCGTTCTTCGTCAATAAATCCATCTATTTCATGTCCATTTATAATTACTTTTTCATCGGTTTCTTCTATTTTCATAGGTCGCCCACACCTTCTTATTTAAATAATCTTGTTGAACTATCCTTCCCCGTTACTTAAATAAGAAAAAGTATTAACGCGGTTCCGGTATTGCCCTGGTTAACTTAATAAGGAAATGGGTATCGTTCTAAGGATAAAACTAAGTCCTTAAGTTCATCAATGGCTTCACTATTCCACTGTTTTCTTTCAAATGACCTGATTACTTTTTTTGAAACAGACAGAATTGAATCTCTAACTTCTTTAATTGAACTATTTGCCGTTAGAATTACTTGGCGTTTTGCACCCTCATTTAAGCAAAAGCGTAATTCTAAATTTTCATTATCTAACTTCTTAGCTAACACAATTGGTGTGCCGTCCATAAAATCAAACTCAAAAGTTCTTCCGAAATCAGAAACAATTAACCCTTTAATTGAATTTATCCACCAGGTTAATATAGTAACAACAAAATCAGACCAACCTTCTTCGGGAAAATAACGATGGTAGTCAATAACGAAATATATATTTCCAGTAACATTTGTATGTTTTTCTAAAGTTTCTAAATCAACTTCAATTGATATATGCTGCTTCATCAAAATCATTCCCTGTATATTTATATACATAATAATTCTCTTCAATCTTCTTCAGCTAGTCGAGTAGAGGGGAACCTCTTTACCTCTCGGTAAATTGCATTCCTCCCCCCTCACAGAACCGTGCTTG
>VTTJ01000034.1 GCA_008364785.1 Bacillus sp. BGMRC 2118
AACTCCCTCAGTTTGTTATGATTATCTCTTAAATGCTCACTTATTCGCAGGATTTCATCCCCTTTGAAATAATATCAACGAGTGTATGGAATGATTTAAGATCCTTTTGGCTTCGTGAAGGCATAGTTAAATAAAGGAGTTGTATTATACTCCATATTCTACCATATAATGTACATCTCCACGCCGCCCTTGGAGGCTTTCCCTCCCATGTCTCAACGGGTCAAAATTGCCCTTTCATTCCTTCGTCATGCCTGTCCAAGGGGTGGAGGCCAGTTATGCTAAACTAATGGGTCACAATGCCCTTTTGTTGAAGAAACCTGGTACTCCGTACATATTTGAAATCCTACGAATAAGACAACATTCAAAATTAGATTTATGTACTACTGATTGCTTTTTCTACGCTGCTAACGGTATTATTTCTTGCATTTTACTTGGGCAGTAGGCTTCATTACGCTTTGCTATTCCTACAAAAATCCTTGCTAGTTTACCAACTAACTTCATAATTGATTTCATTTTCTTCATCTTTTTGACTTTTACATTTTGTGCGTGGAAAGCTTTAAACTCAGGGTTATTGGACACAAGGCTAATTGTTACTAGGAAAAGGAAACGCCGCAGTCTGGATCTCCCCCGTTTGGAGATCACTATCTGTCCTTTCCATTTCCCTGAACTTGCTTCAGCTAAATGGAGACCTGCATGGCGTAAAAGGGAGTTACCGTGAGAGAAACCACTTAAGTCTCCTGCTTCACCCAGAATACCAGCCAATGATATTTCACTTATTCCTTTAATCATAAGCAGTTTCTTTGCGAAAGGTATGTTATAGAGAGCTTCTTTGATTTGTTGTTCAACTCTTTCGAGTTGTTTGATAGTAAGGTCGTATTCTTCTAGTAATTGTTCTAAGTGAAATTTATAAGCGTCCAGTGCTTGTGTTGTTCCTATAGATGATTTTGCTAATTGAATGATTAGTTGAGCTTTTTTTGGACCAGGTTGTCGCTGCATGAGTGACTTCCATCCCCTCATGACATCTAGGGGTTCCAGTAAAGCTATCTCAGATGGAGTTGGAAACAAGCGAAGTGTTGCGATCGCCCCTTTACACGTTATATCTTTAAACACTTGTCTGAGTTCCGGGAAGACAATATCTACCCATCTATGTATCTGATTGGTTGAGCTTACAACTCGTTTTACAATCACATCTCGATTGGAGATTAGAACCCTAAGCTTTTCAAAGGACTCAGAAGATGGAGAAATAAACGAATAATATCCGTTCTTCACCATATCAGCGATTACGAGAGCGTCTTTCTTATCACTCTTTGATTGCGTATTATCGCGATTCTCTTTATTCCTTTTTACTAAATGAGGATTTACAGTTACTACTTCAATAGCTTGTTCTGCCAGCCATTTTGATATGTTCTTCCAATAGTGACCCGTTGGTTCCATTCCAACGATGGCTGCATTTAAATTCTTCATTTCTTTTAGACTACGAATCCAATTAAATAATCTTTTGAAACCAATTTCACTATTTTCAAATGTAAGAGGTTCTCCAACAATAATTCCACGGTAATTTATAGCCCGTGCAACATGAAACTGTTGGGCAATATCGACACCGACAATTAAATGTTTATCGGAAATTCTTTCTATTAGTTGATTTTGTTTGTCTTGCATTTTAAAATTCATAGTAGAGCTCCTTTTTTAAGAATTTGAGTTTGATTGGTCTCTTACTCATATCTTACTGAGGTGCTCTTTTTATTTCAAACCTGATATTTAACGATCTACAGGAATGCTAAACT
>VTTJ01000035.1 GCA_008364785.1 Bacillus sp. BGMRC 2118
ACAGATTGCTAAGGTTATGGCAGATAACAAATTAAGCGATAAAGAAATTATTGATTATGACATTAAAGACAATTTTATTTATGTAATATTTAAGAATATACATGCATCTGGTACTAGTCATAATCCTGATTTAGTTATTTTGAAAAATAATAATGGAAAATTAGAATGGGTAGCAGGACCAGAAGATCGTACCCAATCTATAGGTTCTATTGGTGATGCTATTGTATTTGGAAGAGATGATGGTCCTTCTATAACTTTGATTTTAACAGATGATATAAATATAAAAGGGATTAAGGTGTTAGGAGAATCTGCTAAAGCTGTTACTTACGTAGAAGAAATTTCTAATGACGTATACGTCCAGTTTAAATATTGGATTGTATATACAAAGAATGAACCAACACATGAAGATTTTGATTTTATAATGGAATAACTTGGTGAGAGTTGAATTGGGGTGTTAGTAAACACCTCATTTTTTTACTAGACGGGGAAGGATTAGATAAAAAAAGGGAGGATTTAAATGAGGAGTTTAATACTAATCATCTTTTCTATGTTAATTATAAGTGGTTGCCAAGCGCGTAATAGTGGTCTATTAGATACATCAAAACTTAAAAAGGAGGAAGTTGAAGGCAATTTAACTGAGGAACAATTAAGCTCGATTCCAGCAGTATATAAAACGCCGTCTCTTGAAGTGGCACTAGCTGCTGTTCCTTTTAAAGTAGATTTACCTAAAGAATTACCTTTTGAAACAAGCGGTTTTAATTTGATTGAAATACAAGATTGGAATGATAGAGAAGACAAAAAAGATATTTCTATTGAATTACAAGCTTTGGGAGAAACTTCCCCACCACTGGATAAAAATGTGATTGTATTGATTCATGATTTCGAAGTCAGTTATGTTCCATCAGGGATTAAAGTAACATTACAAAACGGAACAGAAGCTCGTTATGATATGGATCATAAATCTTCTGGAGGCATCAATTTTGTTGATGATGGTCTATATATCAGTATTCGTTATACCAATACTGAAGAAGAGTTCGAAAAAGAAAAAATGCTAGAAACATTAGTGAGTCTAGCGAATCAGATGTTGCAGAAATAAGTTAATAAAAATTCACTAATGTTTGCGTGGACGATGAAGGATTCTCGATCCATTTTATTTAAGTATAGGGTACGGTTTGCAAAATAAGGTTTTCAAATTAAATTATAAGATTATCTTTAACTATACATATTTGCATCGTTTGAAAAAAATAAACTTTGATTTCAAAGGGGAATTATTAATGAAAGATGTTTCAGGTAGATTATTAATCTCGATTATGGCTATATTTCTAATCCTTACAGGCTGTACAGATGAAAAATGGGAAGAGAGTAGCATCTTTCAATCTGGAAGCTATGAAATGATCGGTTTAAAAGATCAATTAGGATTTATTTATGATGATTCCGAAGCTTCTCGATTTTATCCTTATAAAGAACAAAAGTATATGTGGCATCTTTGGGGAAATCCAGAAGAATTAAGTGGGGATTTAAAGGTGATTGGAACACATTATGGATCAAAAGAAGAGGTTGCAGTTATTGCTGGTTTACCATTGGGAGGGGCACATAATGGTGCCGATGCCCATACACCTTCAATGATGTCACTACCTAAAAGTGGTATGTGGAAATTGGATGCTTATGTTAATGATAGGCTTCATGGTTCAGTTTTTGTAAA
>VTTJ01000036.1 GCA_008364785.1 Bacillus sp. BGMRC 2118
AGCCCCCTATAGCCATCCATGAATCGCAAAAACGGCGATTCACCACAGAGAATGAAAATGGCTCCCGTCTGTCGATACTGTTCCTAGGCTGGGAGAGGAAGGTCGATAAACTATGGTGCCATAGAGCCCATCCTATAGTCTGACTCCAACGACCACGGTGCACCACCGATTGTCGCTCCTTTTCGGGGGAAGCACTCATGGTAGATTAATCCTAATTCTGGTTGCTGCACCAGCCTCCATTATAACTGGCCAAGAAAGGAAGAGTTCAATGGATGTAATCATTGAAAGAGCCTGCGGGCTGGATGTCCATAAGGACAGTATTACTGCCTGCATCATGACATCTGAAGGAAAGGAGGTTCGAACATTTTCAACTAAAACGATCTTTCTCCTGGAGCTAATCGACTGGATTAAGGAACAAAGATGCAGTCACGTTGCGATGGAAAGTACAAGTGTTTACTGGAAACCGATCGTAAATCTTTTGGAAGCTGAAGGTATTGAATTTCTCGTAGTCAATGCACAACACATGAAATCCCTTCCTGGTCGCAAGACCGACGTGAAGGATGCCGAGTGGATTGCCCAATTACTAAGACACGGACTTCTAAAGGCTAGCTTCATCCCTAACCGGACGCAACGGGAGCTTAGGGAACTGGTGCGTTACCGCCGAAGCATTATTGAGGAACGTGCCCGGCAACACAATCGGATACAGAAGGTCCTTGAAGGAGCGAATATTAAACTCGGATCTGTGGTTTCCGACATCATGGGTGTTTCGGCAAAGGACATGCTTCACGCAATCGCAGAGGGCGAAGACGACCCTGAAAAACTATCAAACTTGGCACGTAGAACGATGAAAAAGAAGAAAGATGAACTTGAGCTGGCTCTTCGAGGCTATGTAAATCCGCATCAACGATTGATGCTCAAGACAATTTTAACTCACATTGATTTTCTTACTGAACAGATAGTGTTGCTCGACAAAGAAATCGCCGAGAGAGTCAGTAAATATCAGGAAGATATCGAACGACTCGATTCTATCCCTGGCATAGCCACAAGGATGGCTGAACAAATACTTGCCGAGATTGGTCCCGATGTGGGATCCCAGTTTCCTACTGCGGCACATTTATGTTCCTGGGCTGCATTGGTTCCTGGACATAATGAAAGTGCTGGGAAGCGGAAATCGTCAAGAACCAAAAAAGGAAACAAGTATCTCCGTTCTGCATTAACTGAAGCAGCCCAATCAGTTAGGGGTTCAAAAAACTACCTCGGTGCCCTATACAGGCGGACAGCCGGCCGAAAAGGAAAGAAACGTGCAGCTATTGTAGTGGCACATGCGATGTTGCGTATCGCTTATTACCTTCTCACCAGAAAAGAAATGTACATTGATTTAGGTGAAGACTACTTTGACAAGCAGAGACAAGTTTCCATTGTTCGGCATTCAGTTCGAAGACTCGAGAACTTAGGATATACCGTAACCATTTCGGATGCCTCCTAGCCCCCCAAAACGTAACTACTGAACAGACGCTCTCCTTTTTAAAAAAACTGATTGAGCTGCGTCTATTTAAGTATGGCCATTTCATAAAGTTACAGAATTTAATTTTCATGGTAG
>VTTJ01000037.1 GCA_008364785.1 Bacillus sp. BGMRC 2118
GTAGATGTCAGTTATGCTTCCCGACAGGATCTATGTCCGTATTTTAGTTGTTTACTGACTAATCCGTGCTTCAAATGTCTATTAATTAATGAAATAATCCTACTTGTAAACCTTAGACTTATGATGTATCGAGAGAGACTAAGCTACCTTCGGCAATTCAGCCATATGAGGAATATCCTTCAACATTCTTTCTTCACAAAACACAAACTGCTTTTTACCTATCGCAAATAACACT
The DNA here is from genome assembly GCA_008364785.1 of Bacillus sp. BGMRC 2118. Classification (GTDB taxonomy): domain Bacteria; phylum Bacillota; class Bacilli; order Bacillales; family SA4; genus Bacillus_BS. Next base: position 236 of record VTTJ01000037.1, read on the forward strand.
CGTATCAATTTATTACATAATGCTATCAGTGACTGCATCTTTTTCAATGGATTATCCGGACGCTTTGTATAGTATTCATGTAAGGCTTTAAAAGCAGAATTCTTAGCTACAAGGGGCATGACAACTCTAAACAAGAGGGCTCTTAAGTTTTTCCTGCCTCTCTTTGTAATTCTTGTTTGACCCTTATGTTTGCCTGACGTGTGCTCCATCAAACTTAATCCTGCAAGTTTAATAATCTGACGAGGATGTGAATAGTAACCTAGATCTCCAACTTCTGCAAAGAACCCGGCTATCGTATCTTTTCCTATACCTGTGATCGCCAGCATTTGATGAACACCTGGTATTTGTTTTAATAGCTCGTCCCTTTTAACCTCTAGTTGTTCAAACTTTTTAGTAATGAGTTCATACTTATCTAATAACGTGCTTAACTCTAATTTAGCCAAATCTGAACCCTCGCGGATTCCAATGGAAACACTGGCTGCCTTCTTTAATTCTTTTATTCTACTTAAGCCCACTGCACGTTTTGCAGCTTGTCTAATATGACTTAATAACTCTTGATCAGGGAGTTGAACTAACTCATGTGGTAGTAGATTTAGCTTTAATATTTGAAGAGCAGAAAGCCCTTCCCAATCCTTAAAGACTGTTAGGAATTCAGGGAAATATCGGTCAATCCAATTGTGAATTTGCCCTTGTACTGCTTGTAGATCGACGGATAATTGATCGCGTATTTTTCTAGCGATTCTAAGATCAGCATATATTCCTTCAGGAATATTAGGTTCAGCGTATCTTCCATCTTTCACCAATTGAGCAATGACCTTCGCATCTTTCACATCATTCTTAGTTGGGGAATTATCATCTAATTCCTTTGTCTTTTTGACGTGCGCTGGATTGACAACCACCAGCTTAAGATTAGTTTCTTTAAGATAATAAGCTAAATTAAGCCAGTAGTGTCCCGTAGGTTCAACACCGATGATAACCTTATTCATGTTTTGTTGAACCTGAATCTCTTTAATCCATTCAACAAATATATCAAAACTATCTCTCGCATTTTGGAAGTATAGGGGTTTACCAAACTCCAAACCTCTATAGTCCTGAGCACGAGCTACGTGCTTGAATTTAGCAATATCAACACCTATAATTAGTGTTTGAGAAGTAATTTGAGCAATCTTATTATTTTGGTTATAATTCATTTTGAAAGCCTCCTGGATTATATGATTTGTCCTTTTTGCCGCCAAGCACCGGACACTCATATCATACCAAGAGGTTATTTTTATGTTCAAATGCCATTTTTAATCATTATAGGAATGCTTCC
>VTTJ01000038.1 GCA_008364785.1 Bacillus sp. BGMRC 2118
CTGTGTACTGCTGATTGAAAAGTAGACACTATACTTTCGGGTCACCTTCTTGGTGGCCTGAAGTGTCTCATACTCATAAAAGGCAGTCAAGGAGAGCACTTGACTGTCTTTTATGAGTATGAGAGTAGATTGGCAAGCCAAGAAGGAATATCTCTAGCCTTTGGCTCTCTTCTTAAAAGGAACCTTCACACCATTAAAATTGGATGGACTCTCGTTGCCTAATACTGTTTGAATACGTTGATTGTTATAATAATCGATGTATTCTTTAATCATTTCTTTAGCTTCTTCAATAGTTTTTAAGTCTTTTAATTCAGGTAAGTCTTGTTTAAGGTTTGAAAAGAAATTTTCTATGCACGCATTATCCCATGGATTCCCCTTGCGGGACATGCTTGGTTCAATTTTGTATTGTTTGGCTAGTAACTCCCTCCAAAAATTCGAGCGATAAATCACGCCCTGGTCAGTGTGTATTATTAATGGTTTTCTATTATTCTTTAATCTTAAAAAAGCCCCTTCAAATGTTTCATTAATTAACTCACTGTTTAACGTTAATGAACAGCCATATCCCTTAACCATATTGTTATAAATATCTAAAACTGCGGATAAATGAAGTTCTTTACCAACTAACTTTATCATTGTTGAATCCGTAACCCATTTTTGGTTTTGCTCAGTTGCGGTGAAATCTCTTTCTAACTTATTTTCATATATATAGCCAGCTGCATTGATGTTGCTATACCTTGATTTCTTCTTTTTTTTTCTTCTTGAAATGCATTCCATACCAAGATCAGAGTAAATTTTATACACTTGATGCTCTTTTAATGAGTCAAATTCTTTTGATAGTTCAGCGTGTATTTTACGGTAACCATATCTACCTTTATGGAGGGTGAAGGTTTCTACTATACGATCTGAGAGTCCAGTTAAGTCAGGTTTTTTCTGTGGAGTGTTAATTTTTTTCAAATACTTGTAGTAGGATTTTGGAGAGATTTTAATGACATCACAAATAAACACAACAGTATATTTGTGTTTTAATTCATTAATTAGTTGATATTTATAAATCCCTCCTTGTTTAGAATCGCTAAGTACTTTTTTAGAATTTCATTTTCTGCTTCTAATAATTTGTTTTTTTCTTCTGGAGTAATTGTTTTATTAGCTTTCATAGAACGTTTATCGTATAAGGATATTTCTCCTTCTTTATTGAAACGATCAATCCACTTATATATATAATCAGGGTCAACAACACCTAACTCTTTCGCTACTTGAAGGTAGCTTTCACCTGATTTCACCCTTTGAATTGCTTCTTTCTTTTTTTCTGGAGAGTACCTTTTATAAGTTCTTTTTTGTTGGGTAGACATGTTATTTACACCTCGTTTAGTTGGATATAATCATCTTCGACCTAAACTTCCGAAAATAAACATGTCTACCATTTTTAAGAACTACACTGGCACC
>VTTJ01000039.1 GCA_008364785.1 Bacillus sp. BGMRC 2118
GCCCATTGGTCAAGCGGTTAAGACACCGCCCTTTCACGGCGGTAACACGGGTTCGAATCCCGTATGGGTCACTAACTATAATGGAGAGAGAAACATTGTCTCTTTCTCCATTATCACTTAAGATTTATGGAGGATTAGCTCAGCTGGGAGAGCACCTGCCTTACAAGCAGGGGGTCGGCGGTTCGATCCCGTCATCCTCCACCATAGCCTTTTCTCTAAAAAGAAAGTGATAAAGATTTATTATTATCGCGGGGTGGAGCACGTTGAATAATCATCATTGGATTATCTTCAGCATACCGATTGATAAATCGGGATGGTTATACCTAGTAGATAAAAATTGCATGCAGTAGAATTGGTTATTTATACTATCGCGGGGTGGAGCAGTCTGGTAGCTCGTCGGGCTCATAACCCGAAGGTCGTAGGTTCAAATCCTGCCCCCGCAACCAAATGGTCCCGTGGTGTAGCGGTTAACATGCCTGCCTGTCACGCAGGAGATCGCGGGTTCGATTCCCGTCGGGACCGCCATTTATATAAAACAAAAAATAATATGATTATTGGGCTATAGCCAAGCGGTAAGGCATCGCACTTTGACTGCGACATGCGTTGGTTCGAATCCAGCTAGCCCAGCCATTGATTTTGCGGATGTGGCGGAATTGGCAGACGCACCAGACTTAGGATCTGGCGCCGTAAGGCGTGGGGGTTCGACTCCCTTCATCCGCACCATGTATGCGGTCGTGGCGGAACGGCAGACGCGCTAGGTTGAGGGCCTAGTGGGGGCAACCCCGTGGAGGTTCAAGTCCTCTCGGCCGCACCAAAATTTGTAACTTGCATTTATGGTGTAAACAATCTATTATATATAAATGTCTTCAAGATATATTGCGCCCGTAGCTCAATTGGATAGAGCGTTTGACTACGGATCAAAAGGTTAGGGGTTCGACTCCTCTCGGGCGCGCCATCTTTACGGGAAGTGGCTCAGCTTGGTAGAGCACCTGGTTTGGGACCAGGGGGTCGCAGGTTCAAATCCTGTCTTCCCGACCATCGACAGTTTAATATGCGGGTGTAGTTTAATGGTAAAACCTCAGCCTTCCAAGCTGATGTCGTGAGTTCGATTCTCATCACCCGCTCCAATAACAAAAATATTTTTTAAAAAAGTACTTGATTACAATCAGTATTTATGTTATATTAATTAAGTCGCCTACGAGCGACAGAGAGTTCTTTGAAAACTAAACAAAACGTCAAGCGTGTTGGTTTTATACCAACGCAAAATATTTAAAACTATCTATTATATATAGATAGCCAGCAAGAAATGAGCAATCAAACACTTTATTGGAGAGTTTGATCCTGGCTCAGGACGAACGCTGGCGGCGTGCCTAATA
>VTTJ01000040.1 GCA_008364785.1 Bacillus sp. BGMRC 2118
GAAGTTGTGCGGCCGAGCTTAGGTCGTATCATATAACGGGTGGGATTCCCGTCGAGCAAGAACTAGCCATTCACTCGTAGCGAGTCTTGGAGGGCTAAAGGTAACTTTAGTCTTTAAGCGTAGACAGTTAGGTTGCGGGCCGAAAGCCAAGTGGTTGAAGGGATTGAGCTCCATAATGTTAGTAATTCGAGAGGGCTGATGTCTTAACTTCGGCAGAAAGCAATATTTCATTCATCGCTAATGGCAAGAAGAATGAAACCTCTCTGGGGTCAGAGACCTTGGCACGTAACACATTGATATGATACGGCAACTCGGGAGACCCTACCGGTCTTTTCTTATTTAGAAGAGTATGGTGTACAAGCAATAACAAGCGAGGAAACCAAATACCGTGCTAGGGAGTCGGATAGCAGCGTAGTACCAATGAAGTTGGGTAATGCCGACGGAGGAAAGGCTAGCTACCAGTTATCACCCTTACTAGGGAAACATTTACTACACACAGAGGTAGGAACATTAAATGGAAACAAAACTACTAAGGATAGCAGAATTAGCAAAATCTGATCCTAAAATGAAATTTACATCTCTTGCACATTTACTAAGTGAGCAAGCATTAGTTCAATGTCATCATGAGTTGCCAAACAAAAAGGCAACTGGAGTTAACGGGACAACTAAAGAACAATACGGTGAGAATCTAGATAGAAACATAGAGGATTTGGTTAGTAGGCTTAAAAGTAAGAGTTATCGTCCTGTTCCAGTAAGAAGAATGTATATTCCAAAGCTAAATTCTGATAAGAAGAGACCCTTAGGAATACCTGAACATGAAGATAAGATTGTACAAAGAGGCATAACGAAAATACTAAATTCCATCTATGAAATCGACTTTCTAGACTGTTCTTTTGGATTTCGACCAAACCGTAATTGCCACGATGCCTTGAAAATACTGAACTACTATATTGAAAAGAGGTCAGTAAACTATGTAGTAGATGTAGATATTAAAGGATTCTTTGACAACGTTGACCACACATGGATGATGGAGTTCCTAAAACTACGAATTTCTGACCCTAATCTATTAAGAATAATTAATATGTTTCTAAAAGGTGGATATATGGAAGAAGGTAAGAAGTACAAATCGGATAATGGTACACCGCAAGGTGGAGTAATATCTCCGATATTAGCCAATGTATATCTACATTACGTTCTTGACCTATGGTTTGAAAAGAGGGTCAGAAAACAGTGCAAAGGACAAGCTTACATTGTTAGGTATGCAGATGATTTTGTTTGTTGCTTTCAATCTAAATGTGAAGCTGAACTATTCTTCCATTCGTTAAAATCGAGGTTAAAGAAATTTAACTTAGAAATAGCCGAGGAT
>VTTJ01000043.1 GCA_008364785.1 Bacillus sp. BGMRC 2118
TTCACTCCTTATTTTTTTATGGTACTGTCACGTTTGATCAACCTTATATAAATCCTTGTTCAACTATCCTTTCCCTTTAGCACAAAAGAAATGGGCTGTTGATACAACCCCACTTATAATAAAAAAATAGAATCAATTACCCATAAATTTTATCATTTATAGAGTTTTATTCACTCATAAAAAAATCAACTTTTCTTGGGATAATCACAATACTCAATAATTGTTCCTTCTGTATCAGCTGGGTTTAGATAAATTAATCTTCTCCCGTGTTTGTTTATTCTTAATGTACCTTCTAATGTACGAATACCTTGTTTGTTAAGTTCTTCTAAAGCAATCTCCAGATTGTCAACCCGATAAGCAATATGATGCACACCTTTACCCTTTTGTTTAATGAACCGTGCAATGGGTGATGTGACATTATTTGTTGGAGATAGTAACTCAATTCTATCTTCATTGATTTCTATAACAGCGATTTCACTCTCCACACCTTTATCCTCGCTTTTATAACGTTCTATCAACTTCCCTCCCAACACATTTATATAAAGATTAATGCTGGCGTTCAAATTACGTACAGCGATTCCTATATGGTCTATATTTTTATCCATTTTTCGACACCTTTCCATCCAATTCAAACTGGACATTTTTTTAGTTATTACATATCTTTCATCTTCGTGTCAAAAAAAGGGGTCAAAAATCAAGCATTCACTTGTTGAGCTATTGCTTAATTCGCTTTTCAATGTTCAAAATATAACCCCTTTTAGTCTAAATGCTTATTGTGCTAAACTTCTCCTATAGTAGAAGAAGAGACATGCCACTTTATATGCTTAAAGACATCATTCATCTATTTTATGCCATTTTAAATCCTCATGTTTAATCACATTCGTATCTACTGGGTATCCATAATAATAGAGTTTGTTCCCTTCTTTATCGAATGCCGTAGGATTAAGAAAATCTAGCTGTTCACTATAAGGAAACAAGAAAAAGATTCTTTCACCTTTACTAATCTCCTTCCTTTCTAACTTGCTCTCGATACCGGCTTCTATATATGCAACTTCTGCATCATTAGATGAGATACTCAAAAATGTAAAAGAATCAT
>VTTJ01000044.1 GCA_008364785.1 Bacillus sp. BGMRC 2118
CAAGCACGGTTCTGTGAGGGGAGAGGAACGCAATCTACCGAGAGGTAGAGAGGTTCCCTTCTACTCGACTATTTCAAGAAGCTATGTTTAAAAACTTGTTTAGGTAAGGACTGGTTTTGTGGAAAGAAATAAATCAAATATCTTGGAAAATGTATTTTTCCAAGATGGAACTCTAAGAGATATTTACGTTTTTCACACGGATTTAGAAGATTGGAAGAAGATTATCAATTGGATTGGAAATTCTACCTACAGTATGGAGTTTTATGTAGACGGACAAGTGACATCCGAATATGAAAATTTGGATATTGCTTATCTTTTTAAAGAGACAGAAAAAAAGAGCATTCTAATGTCTATCAATGTTACGGGTATCAAGATAAATTGCCATTTCTTTTCCCAAGATGAAATAGAATTCGATATTGATCCAAAACAAATTAAAAATGAAAATGATGTAAGCACTGTTTTTAAATTTATGAACAATCTATCAAAAGTATTGGGGAAACAAACGATTCTTTCAGGAGAAAACTCACCCGAACTGCCACTAGTTCAAGTTAATCCAGATGGGACCTTAATTATAGCTGCTTCCTGAACTAAAGGAAAGGTTTGTGGAAGAAGGAAGAAACATTTCGAGGAAAATTAAAAACTTTGAATGGGGATTAAAACTGTGAATAATAGAATGATAAAATTTTTTAGAACAAGCAGGCACCGAAATTGGAGTAGTCTCTTAGCATTCATTACAGTGTGGCTCTCAACTGAATTAATTAATTTGTCCTATGGTAATACCTTTATAACTCTTATCGTTCTATTTGTTATTTATGCAATGATTTATATTATTTCCGAGGCTTTGTTTGCTTTATTTCTAGGAAAGAAGAATAAGGAAGTTAGTAGTTTTTGGCCATTTGCATTAGCAGCTGCAATCGTTGCTACAGTAAATACATTTGTATTTTAAGAGTGGTTAGTGTCACTAACGGGGAAGTATAGTTAAAGAAGGATAGTGTTTTCATCCTTGGGAAAAATAATCCTAAATCTTAATTTT
>VTTJ01000045.1 GCA_008364785.1 Bacillus sp. BGMRC 2118
TAACGGGGAAGTATAGTTAAAGAAGGATAGTGTTTTCATCCTTGGGAAAAATAATCCTAAATCTTAATTTTAGGATGATGTTAAATGATTATAAGCAGGTTATTTTTTTCGCTAGTTTCTTGTACAATACTCTTTGGAACTATTAACAATACTGTAACTGCAAGTTCTCACACTTTTGAAGACAACTATCTTGAAATTGGCTATACAAATGTAGAAGAAGCAAAATCAGAATTTGAGCAACACTTTAGGAAAGAATTAAACCTACCACTTCGAGTTCCAGCTATTGAGTTTACACACTATTTTGGAAGATTTAATAATCTAGAAGGGAATATATCTTTTGAGATTGAAGCTGTGAATGAAAATAAATCAGAAAATCATTATATGGTTGAGATAAGACCGATTAAACATAAGGTCCCCTTTAGGGAAAAACACATTGCAAAAACACTTAAACTTAAAAATGGACAAAAGGCAGATTATATCGTAGTTAGTGGCATTAGAGCTCTTGTGTTTGAAAAAGATGGATGGCAATATCGTTTAAGCATAGATAGAAGACTAATGAATAAAGTTATTCCTGAAGTATTAGTAGAAATAGCGAATTCCATTGACTATCCAACTTCATAAGTCAGAAGATATTTTTAATTTACAGTGTATTAATCCAATGCAGGATTAATACACTTTTTTGTTGAAGTTATTAAGCTAAAGGAAGGTTAGTTAAAGAAGGGTTCTTTACCTGAGACATAGAATATAATATTTAGATACAATCTAAGAGAGGAGAAAAGAATGACATATATCTTTTTGTTGTTTCTTATAGCAGTTATTGCTTTTGTTACAATTAGAACAATTAAGAACAAGAGGTTCCCTTCAAATAACTATACTCCTTATGATGACATAATAAGTGGAAAGACTGATAACAATTCAAAACATAACATTCAATATCAGGAAGAAAATAAAGAGTTATAGGGGTTGCTAATGCAGCTCCTATTTTTAACTAAAGG
>VTTJ01000046.1 GCA_008364785.1 Bacillus sp. BGMRC 2118
CTCCTTGAGATAGAAATTCCACTTCCCTGTGGAATAGCTTATTTTAAAGTAAATAATCAATAATTAAGTTAAATCTAGTAATTATTTACCTTACATTCTATATATCGACTGCAATTAAAATAGTTTAATAGATTTTCAAATTTCTTTTAAGAATATATTACTTTATTTAGAAACATAAAAACACTCTATTTTCTTAAACTTAATATCGTGAAGACAATAGCATCAATCAAAAAGGACTGGTTCCCCAGTCCTTTAAAATTAATAATTAACGTAATAATTGAAGAACACCTTGTGGTTGTTGGTTAGCTTGAGCTAACATTGCTTGTGATGCTTGAGAAAGAATTGAATTCTTTGTTTGCTCCATCATTTCTTTAGCCATATCTACATCTCTGATACGAGACTCTGCTGCCGTTAAGTTCTCAGCAGATGTACCTAGGTTGTTGATTGTGTGCTCTAAGCGGTTTTGGAACGCACCCATTGCTGAACGTGACTTTGATACTGATTCAATCGCTTTATCTAACTCGGCAATTGCAGTTGTAGCATCAGCTTTTGTAAGAACTTTTTGTGCTGAAATATCAGTTGCATCTTCTCCAAGAGCAGTTGCAACTTGAGCTTTCCAAGAGATTTGCATAGTTTGACCGTTATTAGCCCCAACTTGGATATCAAGTGTTTGGTCTGTAGCAAGGATCTTCTTTGTATTAAATTCTGTATTATTACCAATACGTGTAATTTCTGCAGTTAGTTGTTGGAATTCTTTATCCAATTGAGCTCTATCAGTATCAGTGTTTGTATCGTTTGCAGATTGTACTGCAAGCTCACGTTGACGTTGCAGAATGCTGTGTGTTTCATTCAATGCACCTTCAGCTGTTTGGATTAGAGA
>VTTJ01000047.1 GCA_008364785.1 Bacillus sp. BGMRC 2118
AATGGCTAGTTCTTGCTCGACGGGAATCCCACCCGTTATATGATACGACCTAAGCTCGGCCGCACAACTTCCCCTTTAGTTCCAATAGCTTTCTTGATTTATCTTTTTCACTTCACCCAATCTGCAACTTTTTCATTAGCTTTAAGATTATCTCTCTTGTAGTAATATACTTTTTGAATACTATAATCAAAGCTCATAGCCGAAATATAAAACCTAATGTTAAAATCACTATCTTCAAGACATATATTAAATCCTTCGTTATAACCATGGGAAATTTCGAATATCCTTTTACTCTCATCTTCAGTTGCTAATCTAATTGTATCCATGTTAAATATAGAACCTGGACACGTGATAAAAGAGACTTCATTAAGATGAATTTCTAAGTCGTGATAGTAACTAAAATCAAAACTTCCTGCAATAGTTAGGTCACCATTAAACTCATAATTATATATGTAGAAGTCATTTATATTCATAGAATTAATTAAATTTTGTATTTCATTTATCTTTATCTTCGTGTCTTTAATTTGCATAGTTACCCCCTCAAGGCTTATCACAGACTTTCAAACTAAATTCAATTAGCAGTTCCTATAACATTCTAAGAAAATGTAAGGTATCTCTTTTCAACTCAACTGTAATTAATAATATTCAATTAAAAAAGCATTTATCCTTCATGGACCAATGCTCCAAATAATGAATTCCTTATTAAACTAACCTCCCTCTATATAGAAAGGTAAATCTCTCGATTTCTCCTGTTTTCTCACAATATCATAGCCATCCATTTTTTAT
>VTTJ01000048.1 GCA_008364785.1 Bacillus sp. BGMRC 2118
AAGGATAGTTGAACAAGGATTTATATAAGGTTGATCAAACGTGACAGTACCATAAAAAAATAAGGAGTGAAGTTATGAAATTACTGCTCACATCTGCAGGCATCATTAACAAAAGTATACACGACGCGCTTGTTGACATGCTGGACAAGCCAATTGCTGACTCCAACGCCCTGTGTATCCCCACTGCGATGTATGGTCACCCTTGGGTTGGCCCTGGTGTCAAAGCATGGGAGTTCATTAGTGGTAAAGAAGAGAATCCCATGGTTAACCTCGGTTGGAAATCCGTCGGCGTGTTGGAGCTCACAGCTCTGCCAAGCATCGACAAAAACCGTTGGATACCACTGGTTCAGGAGACAGATGTACTGCTGGTTTCAGGAGGTGACGCTCTTTACCTATACCACTGGATGCGTCAATCCGGGCTAGCAGACCTTTTACCGTCGCTAAACTCAGTTTATGTGGGAATGAGTGCTGGGAGCATGGTGATGGCACCTAAAATCGGGGAATACTTCGTTGGCTGGACTCCACCAAGCGGTGGTGATGAAACACTTAGAATGGTTGATTTTTCAATCTTTCCTCACCTAGATCACGAAATGCTTCCAGGAAATACCATGGCTGCTGCAGAGAGATGGGCAGCCGAGATCCAGGGACCTGCGTATGCGATTGACGATCAAACTGCAATCAAAATAATAGAAGGAGAGGTAGAAGTTTTATCCGAAGGGCATTGGAAACTCTTTACACCTTGATGAGAATATAAATCGTA
>VTTJ01000049.1 GCA_008364785.1 Bacillus sp. BGMRC 2118
AAAACTGATTGAGCTGCGTCTATTTAAGTATGGCCATTTCATAAAGTTACAGAATTTAATTTTCATGGTAGCTTAATAAAGTTGTTAAGTATTTATGTTTATGGTGTCCAAGACGAAATTTGATTTTCTGGAACTGCGACAATTAACCATTCTCCACTTTCGTGGAGTCCATTACTGGCTTGCCAAGATTCATACTTTTCATGGTATCCACAAACAAATAACACTTTTCCTGATTTAAAAGTTATAAACAAGTGAGGTGAAGTATCACCTAACCTAATATCTAATACTTCTTCTCGTCTAATATTAAAGATAGAATAATAACCTTCTTCTTCAGTTTGATTCACTATATCATCAAGAGAGACTGGAATCTTGTCTTCACCATCATAGACAGCCCATTTAGAATTTTCTATATTAAGCCATATAGAATCGAAATCATATAGATTTTGAGTATAATGCATAAAAAATATCAAAGTTCTACCAGGAGCAACCTCAAACTTTATCCCGTCAACGACACTCCCAATAAACATTTTTTTTAATGCAGATTCCGCAAAATTTTTATCCTCAACTTTTAGTTGATTTTTTCTATGTCGATTAAAAAAGTTCATTCCTGATTCAATCCTTCTTTCTATTCAACAGACTGTAGTACTTGCTTCTTAAACTCCCTCAGTTTGTTATGATTATCTCTTAAATGCTCACTTATTCGCAGGATTTCATCCCCTTTGAAATA
>VTTJ01000050.1 GCA_008364785.1 Bacillus sp. BGMRC 2118
GTTCCCGGGCCTTGTACACACCGCCCGTCACACCACGAGAGTTTGTAACACCCGAAGTCGGTGAGGTAACCGTAAGGAGCCAGCCGCCGAAGGTGGGACAGATGATTGGGGTGAAGTCGTAACAAGGTAGCCGTATCGGAAGGTGCGGCTGGATCACCTCCTTTCTAAGGATAACTCGAAACTTTCGTTTCGATAAAATGACGCTTGAACGTTTTGTTTAGTTTTGAGAGAATCTAATTCTCTTAAATGGGCCTATAGCTCAGCTGGTTAGAGCGCACGCCTGATAAGCGTGAGGTCGATGGTTCGAGTCCATTTAGGCCCACCATAGTTATTTTAAAAAGAAAATAACTTATAGAACAACACCCTATTAAGCTGCCAATGGTTAGCTTCTTATTTAACTAAGGGGCCTTAGCTCAGCTGGGAGAGCGCCTGCCTTGCACGCAGGAGGTCAGCGGTTCGATCCCGCTAGGCTCCACCAAAGTTTATTCACATAGTGAAAATAACTTTCCATTTGTTCTTTGAAAACTAGATAACACATCCAATGTATTCAATTGAAAGTGTAAAGCTTTTTCAATGATTTAAAAGTAATGAAGTTTATTTTGCAGTAGCAAAAAAACTTGGTTAAGTTATGAAGGGCGCACGGTGGATGCCTTGGCACTAGGAGCCGATGAAGGACGTGACTAACAACGATATGCTTCGGGG
>VTTJ01000051.1 GCA_008364785.1 Bacillus sp. BGMRC 2118
GGCTAAACGCGGCGGACTGTAAATCCGCTCCCTCAGGGTTCGGCGGTTCGAATCCGTCCCCCTCCACCATTTTTAAATTCTGCAATGGCGGTCGTGGCGAAGTGGTTAACGCATCGGATTGTGGTTCCGACATTCGAGGGTTCGATTCCCTTCGGTCGCCCCATATATATTTCTACGAATGAACATATTCATTATTGGGCTATAGCCAAGCGGTAAGGCATCGCACTTTGACTGCGACATGCGTTGGTTCGAATCCAGCTAGCCCAGCCATTCTTGCGGGTGTAGTTTAGTGGTAAAACCTCAGCCTTCCAAGCTGATGTTGTGAGTTCGATTCTCATCACCCGCTCCATTTACTCTTTTCAATTTTATGAAGGGCCTATAGCTCAGCTGGTTAGAGCGCACGCCTGATAAGCGTGAGGTCGATGGTTCGAGTCCATTTAGGCCCACCATTTTCATGTAATCTATTATTTTAGATTTCATAGAGTAACTACTACAATTGCTAGCCATGTAGTAGAAATTTTAGATTATTCCACCATAGCTCAGCGGTAGAGCATTCGGCTGTTAACCGAAGGGTCGTAGGTTCGAATCCTACTGGTGGAGCCAAATTGGAGAAGTACTCAAGTGGCTGAAGAGGCGCCCCTGCTAAGGGTGTAGGTCGGGTAACCGGCGCGAGGGTT
>VTTJ01000053.1 GCA_008364785.1 Bacillus sp. BGMRC 2118
AGTCTGGTAATGATGGCGAAGAGGTCACACCCGTTCCCATTCCGAACACGGAAGTTAAGCTCTTCAGCGCCGATGGTAGTTGGGACTTTGTCCCTGTGAGAGTAGGACGTTGCCAGGCTGTTATAATGGAGGATTAGCTCAGCTGGGAGAGCACCTGCCTTACAAGCAGGGGGTCGGCGGTTCGATCCCGTCATCCTCCACCATAGTATTTTGCATTAGCAAAACTAACTATGCCGGCTTAGCTCAGTTGGTAGAGCAACTGACTTGTAATCAGTAGGTCGAGGGTTCAAATCCTTTAGCCGGCACCATTTTGTACGAGCCATTAGCTCAGTCGGTAGAGCATCTGACTTTTAATCAGAGGGTCGAAGGTTCGAGTCCTTCATGGCTCACCATTTATACGCGGATGTGGCGGAATTGGCAGACGCACTAGACTTAGGATCTAGCGCCGCAAGGCGTGGGGGTTCGACTCCCTTCATCCGCACCACTTAATTTAATAAGTAATTGCAATACATGGAATGCGGAAGTAGTTCAGTGGTAGAACACCACCTTGCCAAGGTGGGGGTCGCGGGTTCGAATCCCGTCTTCCGCTCCA
>VTTJ01000054.1 GCA_008364785.1 Bacillus sp. BGMRC 2118
CCGACCTCGAGTCAGAGTAGTTCAATAAGGACCTATCAAGTTTGGGCAATTTTTCATCCCCGACACAAAAATGTCATCCGTGCTTAAAGCATATGAGCGATTCACGCTCACTCAAGAACTGCAAGATCAGAGTGAGGAAGGTACAATCCCACCTACAACACTAAAACCGGTAATCAGGGTATTTATACTAACCTCTAATAACCCAGAGCTAAGATCCCGGCTTCTTCTATTCTGCCTACGGATTGTTCTCAGTAATGGTGCAAGGGATTCCCATCGCTTTGGAGCATTACTCACAATGTTTTCGCTACCATCAGCCACAATGCTCAATCATGTCAAATTAGCTGACCAGTCACCGGAAGCTGATATCGAAAGGGTAGAGATTGATGGCTTCGAGGAGGGATCATTCCGCTTAATCCCTAATGCTCGTTCAGGTATGAGCCGTGGAGAGATCAATGCTTATGCTGCACTTGCAGAAGATCTGCCTGACACACTAAACCATGCAACACCTTTCGTTGATTCCGAAGTCGAGGGAACTGCATGGGATGAGATTGAGACTTTTTTAGATATGTGTTACAGTGTCCTAATGCAGG
>VTTJ01000055.1 GCA_008364785.1 Bacillus sp. BGMRC 2118
AAGTAGTTCAGTGGTAGAACACCACCTTGCCAAGGTGGGGGTCGCGGGTTCGAATCCCGTCTTCCGCTCCAGACTCATGATGTATTGCCGGGGTGGCGGAACTGGCAGACGCACAGGACTTAAAATCCTGCGGTAGGTGACTACCGTACCGGTTCGATTCCGGTCCTCGGCACCATTGGATGCGCCCGTAGCTCAATTGGATAGAGCGTTTGACTACGGATCAAAAGGTTAGGGGTTCGACTCCTCTCGGGCGCGCCATCTTTACGGGAAGTGGCTCAGCTTGGTAGAGCACCTGGTTTGGGACCAGGGGGTCGCAGGTTCAAATCCTGTCTTCCCGACCATTAATAGAAATGGGGCCTTAGCTCAGCTGGGAGAGCGCCTGCCTTGCACGCAGGAGGTCAGCGGTTCGATCCCGCTAGGCTCCACCAAATTTTAAAATGATACTGAGTTCTTTGAAAACTAAACAAAACGTCAAGCGTGTTGGTTTAACCAACGCAAAATATTTAAAACTATCTATTATATAGATAGCCAGCAAGAATGAGCAATCAAACACTTTATTGGAGAGTTTGATCCTGGC
>VTTJ01000056.1 GCA_008364785.1 Bacillus sp. BGMRC 2118
TGAGATGCGGGATAGGCTTGGATCAAGCTGCCAGTCACCATAACACGTGTTGGTAATTGGGCCATGACTTCTTGATTGTTAATGAATGCAGAAATGGTGGCCAGATCTATGATCTGGGTTGCAGGTTGTACAGTTAAAGTTGGCAGCTCAACTTTTATGACCATCTGCATATAGGTTAAATCTAATCCCACAATCTGGCCTGTTAATAACCCTGATGAGAGAAGCTCAGCTGCACTTATCTGGGTATTGAAAGATTTTTCGACCACAGTCGGCAAGGTACTTCCCAGTAGAATCATTAAAGCTTGAATTGTAATAGGACTCAATGCAGGGTTTGTAATTTGATTGTGGAAGATAGTTGTCAACTCGGTCAAATAGAGATTGAGGATTGAGCCAATGATAGCATCTTGGGCCTTACAATTGGCTGCTGTAATTGCTGGACTTACCACACTGTTTATATGATTTTGAACTGCTTGAACTGCCGTTCCTAGTGATTGTGTGGCCTGGACCACGTCTGCAACTGCCGCATTTGTTTTTTGGATTGCATTTTTGAGATTGAGTATAGCCG
>VTTJ01000057.1 GCA_008364785.1 Bacillus sp. BGMRC 2118
TGGCGCAAATTTGTAAAGAACTGATTTACTGCATGCGCAGTTTTACCAGCAATTTTACTCGTGATATTAACTCGTGAAAGGCGATCAGTCATTACTAGTACAACACTGTCATTACCGTTTTTCTGTCCCTGAACTGTATCTAGTTCCCAATGGCCAATTTCGGACCGTTGGTCCGCAGTTTGAGGTCGTTGAGCAATATTAGGCCCTAAGCACCTTTTAGCTTGCGGATGAGTTCGATGATGCTTACGTTTAGGTTTTTCAAAGAGGTCTAAATTGGACGTACGAAGCACACCCTCATTAATCCATTGATATAAAGTTACAACCGACTTTGGGATCAGGGTGCCATCATTCATTAAATCTCGAGCCTTATAAATAACCGCTTGTGGGGAGTAATGGTGGTCGTCAAACTCACCAAGCATTAGCTGATCAGCTAATCGTAAAAATTGCTTTGAAGAATAATATAAGCGACGACGACCAGAATGGCGGTGATGTTCAAGATATGTGGCCTGACCAGCTTCATAACTATAGATGTAGTAA
>VTTJ01000058.1 GCA_008364785.1 Bacillus sp. BGMRC 2118
CTCAAACCACCCTTGTCCTGATTCGAACAATTTTTGTCTCTGGTTTAACCTTTCTCTTAGCTTTGCCATGCTATCTCTTACTACGCCAGTGTGGTCCGCGTAAAAACAGCATTCTTCTTTTAGGGCAGCACATAATCCTCCTTCTTTTAGGAACAGTAGATCTAATCCCCTCCGGTTCTGTAGGACCACCTCAGACAACGAGGTCAGAGACTTTTCTAGGGCACTGACTGATTTTTCTAAGGCCCCAAGGTCTGTATGTATGGCTGCCTGGAGCTGCTCGAATTGTTTGGTGGCCACTAGGGCTGTAGTCCCTGTTCCTACTCCTGCAGCTATGCCGCCCATAGTAAGTCCTCCCAACAGCAGGGCCAGAGTTAATGACACCGGCTCTCTTTTATATTTGGTTTTTCTCTCAAACTGGCCATAAACATAACCAGGGGAGTGGTAGGTCACCTTTGGCCAGAGCTCAACCAGGACACAGTAATCGGTGGTGAGGTTGAGTACAGTAGTAGATAGGCAGGGAGTGAG
>VTTJ01000059.1 GCA_008364785.1 Bacillus sp. BGMRC 2118
AAGTTTGTCCAAGTTCAGGCTCGCGCCCTCCCAAAGCCTCACTAAACCATTCAATCGGTAGTAGCGACGGGCGGTGTGTACAAAGGGCAGGGACGTAATCAGCGCGAGCTGATGACTCGCGCTTACTAGGAATTCCTCGTTGAAGCGCCTCTTGCAAAGCGCTATCCCCAGCACGACGGAGTCTAAGATTCCCCGGCCATCTCTGGCAAGGACTCGCTGCCTCCGTCAGTGTAGCGCGCGTGCGGCCCAGAACGTCTAAGGGCATCACAGACCTGTTATTGCCTCGCTTCCGCTGGCTTGCGCCAGTTGTCCTTCTAAGAAGATCCCCCAGCAATGCCAGGTAACCTAGTTAAAAGCCAAGGTCTCGTTCGTTATCGCAATTAAGCAGACAAATCACTCCACCAACTAAGAACGGCCATGCACCACCACCCACAAAATCAAGAAAGTGCTCTCATCCTGTCAATCCTCATTGTGTCTGGACCTGGTGAGTTTCCCCGTGTTGAGTCAAATTAAGCCGCA